>CAZMFS010000116.1:0-6350 GCA_964565585.1 uncultured bacterium | reverse complement strand
TAATATCAATCGTTCTTCTCTTATCAGAAGATTTTATTGTTAAATATCTCAATCAGGGAAATATTTTAATAGGAACATTATCAAGTGTTATTATCGGTTCTATTACCATGATGCCGGGATTTATTGCATATCCTTTATCCGGAGTACTTCTGGAAAAGGGTGTAGCATACATAATTATAGGAGGTTTTGTAACCTCACTAATGCTTGTTGGAGTTGTAACCTATCCCGTGGAAAAAGAGTATTTTGGGAAAAAAGCTACAATACTTAGAAACATCTTTGGCTTTATAATTGCTGTTGGAATTGCAATCGGAATAGGAATATTTTACGGGGAGGTATTATAATGAAAAAAAGAATAAGGGATTACTCAGTTTTTATTATATTTATAGCTTTTGTTGGTATTTCATATTTAATAGATTTAAACCTGGGACAGAAGATGGGAAAAAATTTTTATATATTTGCTAAAGATATGGTGCTAATTCTTCCACCTGCTTTTGTATTGATAGGTCTTTTTGATGTTTGGGTTAGCAGAAAAACAGTAGAAAATTCATTTGGGGAAAAATCCGGATTGATGAAATATATATATGCAATTGGACTTGCAGCTACTACAGTTGGCGGCACTTTCGTTGCCTTTCCTGTTGCAAATGCCCTGTATCATAAAGGTGCAGAATACGACTCAATAGTCACTTATGTAACTGCAGCCAGTCTGTTTATGATTCCCATGAGTATTATGGAAGCTTCTATACTTGGAATAAAATTTACAGCTCTTAGACTTGGGTTATCAATTCCTTTAATAATTATTAGCGCAAATATTTTAAAATTTATTTTTAATAAAAACGATTACAAACTCCCGGAAGTTGAGTAATACTGATCCTAGAACTAAGATATTATAAATAAAAAAAACAACACTTACTTATTATCTTTACTTTTGTTTTTCTTTCTTATAATGCTCAATTCGCCATTAGGTTCAAGCTGTACTTTTTTACATTCCGAATAATACCTCACATTGTGGGTACGAAGAAGAGATTTTAATTGATCTCCGGACATATTTGTCTTTTCAAGATTTTTTTTTATTAATCGACCATTTCTAACCAGTACTATGGGTTCACCGTATAAAAAACGAGAGATCTTTTTTGAAGTACGTGCGATAACAAACTCTATAAAAAAAATCATTAAAACAACTGTACTAATAGCTGTAACAGCCCTAATCATAGATACTTCTTTTTCAGAATAAATCATTACATCGCCCATAGCAGATCCAAGAGCTATTACAAGTAACACGTCAAAAAGACTTAAATTTGAAAGCTGTTTATTTCCCCTAATTCTGATTATAAGATATGTAAAAAAGAAAATCCCAACTGTTCTAAAGACAACATCCAGTATTTCATTTAATCCCGGCACATTTATCATGGCTACTCCTTAATTATTTGCCCATAAACATCATTATTATTTAAGTTTTGCAAGTTATATTTCTTCAAATTCAATATCAATATTTTTTATAAGCTCTATACTTTTATTCCATAATTTATCCTGTATTTCTTCATTATTAGCTATCCCAGCAGGTTCAGATTTTTGACCTCTCATATAATAATTTCCGCTTGAGTCATTAATTTGAACAACCCTAATAACATTATCCGCTCCCGTGGAAATATCTGAACCTAATCCTCCCCATCCCTTTTTTAAAAGTTTTGTATTTATAACTCCGGGATGAAGACAGTTAACAACGGCATTTGAATTTTTTAGCCTTCTTGCCAGTTTAAAGGTAAATAAAATATTGCAAAGTTTGGATCTTCCGTAGGCATCATTTCCGTTAAATTTCTTCTCTCCCTGTAAATTATCAAAATCAATAGCTCTGTTATGTGCCATAGAAGCTACATTAACAATTTTAGGATTATCCGACTTCAAAATTAAACTTATAAGCATATTAGTAAGATAAAAAGGAGATAGATAATTAATTTGAAACGTTTTTTCAAAACCATCCTTTGTTATCTTTCTTTTGTTTTCATAAACACCTGCGTTGTTTATTAAAATATCTAACTTATCGAGTCTTTTGTCTATTTTTTTTACCATTTTTTCAACATCTTTAAAAGATTCAAAATCTCCAATTACATATGAGATATCTGAAGTTCTGGTTTTATTTTTTATTTTTTTTAATACCTTTTCTGCTTTCTTTTTGTTTCTTCCGTGAATAATTATCTTATAGTTCTTTCCTGCTAATTTTAGAGCAGTTTCCTCTCCTATGCCATCTGTAGAACCTGTAATTAATACAATCGGTTTTTCCATACTCCTCCTTTCTTTTCTTAAATTAATCCATATTATAGTATATTTTAACAAATAAACACTTTATTTCAACTTAATATTTGAGTTAAATTTTTATTTTTACGCTTTAATTGCTTAAAATTTAACCCATTAGTTTCTAAACCAAATAAATGAAACAACTCAATTTTTTATAACACTTTTATTAAAAAAGTGTTAACAAATAAGATCAGTGTATAAATTTTATATATACAGTATTAACAATTAATACACAAAAAAAAAGAGTAAATGGATATTTTAATTTCAAATTCTTCCGATGAACCGATATACAAACAAATAAAAAATCAAATTAAAAAAAATATATTATCGGGCAATATTGAAGAAAAAGCCAAACTTCCTTTTATTAGAACTCTTGCAAAAGAACTTCAAATAAGTGTTATAACAACAAAGAGAGCATATAAAGACCTCGAAAAAAAGGTTTAATCGAAACGGTAAAAAGAAAAGGTACCTATGTAGCATCTAATAATAAAAAGCTTTACAGACAAAAAGGCTAAATTTGATTGAAGAAAAATTGTTTAATATCAAGCCGGTAAAATTTTTATTCAATAATTCTAATATTTTCGATGGCAACAGTATAACTTCTATCACTCTCATCCTTTTTATCAAGATACCATACATAATCAATTTTAACCTGACCCTTATACAAATCATCCAGTGAGGAAATTACTCCCCTGTTCCATCTTGCATTTTCCAGACGATCCTGATTTTTTTCCTGTGTAAAAAGAACTATCATCTCAAGTTCAAGTTCATCTGTTTTTGCAGGATAAGAATTTTCAATAACATTTTTTGTCCAGTGGGTCTCACCTTCGGCAACATCAAAATCCCCAACCATCGAAATAACTTCATACTCTCCATTTGTATCATTTCCGGCTGGTGTAAGGATTCTTGCTGGATAGTAGCGTGCTTCACTGAAACCCCCATTTTCCATATAAAAAGAAGCAAGAACAATATCATCATCCAAATAATCCTCTCTCATTTCAATTTTGTTTTCTTCAGCAAAAATTGATTCATCCATATTTTCTCTTTGATTTTTTTCTGCAGATGCACATCCAATAAGAATTAGAAACAAAAATGCTATTACCGAAATTAAATATTTCCCCCTTACTTTTTTCATTTAATCTCCTTTCTAAAATATTCATATAGATAAATATAATAACAGATATAATTTTTGACAAGTATACCGATAGTTTTTTATGTCTATTAATTACAATAATTTAAAATAATTTTATATAGAAATATAATTGTGATAGAACATGATGTCAGGAATATAATGCAAGTTTATTTACCTGCAAACTGACCTGCCAGCCCACCTAATGATGTTTCTTTATATTTTTTATTCATATCGTTTCCGATCTCCATCATAGCATCTATTGCATAATCAAGGCTGATCTTCTGTTCGGTTTTTCGCATAAGACTCAAGTTTGCTGCATTTAAAGAGGTAATTACACCAACACCGTTTCTTTCTATACAGGGAATCTGCACTAAACCTCCTATAGGGTCACATGTAAGTCCCAGATGATGTTCCAGAGCAATTTCAGCTGCACCTTCTATTTGTTTTAAATTCCCATTTAATAAAAAGCAAACAGCCGCCGCTGCCATGGAAGCTGCCACTCCCACTTCTCCCTGACATCCCACTTCAGCTCCCGATATAGAACCATTTTTCTTAATAATTGCTCCAATAAAACCTGAAATAATTAATGCATCAAGAACCTTCTCTTTTGATATATGATATTTTTCCTTCATTACTTTTAATGCTGATGGCAAAATACCGCATGAGCCGCATGTAGGAGCGGTAATAATCTTTTCTCCCGAAGCATTCTCTTCAGCTACACTTATTGCATAAATATTTGCTAGAGTAATCTGTCTTGAAAGCAATCTCCAGTTCCTTAAATTTTCCAGAAAAGATTCATACATCTGCTTGGCTCTTCTTTCTAAGCCTAGTTTCCCGGGAAGCTTACCTTCTTTTTTCAAACCGCTTTCTATATTATTTTGCATTATACTCCATATATTACTCAATCTATCATAAAGCTTTTTTTCATTTATTGAATTTAATTTCATCTCATTAGACTTAAGAAACTCCAGAAAATTGATATCATTTTCAGTTATAAAATCAACTATATCTGAAAATGTAAAATCTGAACTATTTTTCCCTGATTTTCTTTTAAAATTCTTTGCTCTTTTAATATCTCCACCCCCCACAGAATAATAGGTAAGAAAATTTTTGGAATCATCTTCTGTAATTATCTCATAATTTATGGTATTTGGATGTTTAACTTCTTTTTCTCTATCCCATATTATATTTTCTTCTGGATTAAAATCGATTGTCCTTTTATCGATAGTTATTTTCTTTCTATTTTCAACCTCTTCATACATTTCTGTAATTGATCCATCCTCTTTAATTGAAAATCCACATAGCCCCGCCACAGCTGCCTTATCCGTTAAATGTCCTTTTCCAGTATGAGCAAAACTTCCCATTAGATATATATTTATATTTTTGATTTTCATATTATTATCAATGATATAATGCCTAACTTCCTGTGCTATTTTTAGAGAACCCAAAGTATGAGATGAACTTGGCCCTATACCCAACTTCAATATGCTAAAAATGCTAGGTAATTTCATAAAACCTCCCAGTAATTTTTCATACAAAGAATAAATTATTTTTTAAAAAATAGCAAATATAAATTTCAAATAAAATTCCTTCTAATCGTATAAGGGATTTTTTAGAATAATAAAGCGGAAATCACTCTGATTTTTGGATCCATCGATTTTTTCAAAAAGATCAGCCTCATCCACCACACATAGAACAATGTACTCATTTGTGATTCCTACCAAACTATTCACCCCTTTTATCTTCTCAATGTTTTTATTTACAATTTTATACTCGTATTTTAAGGAATCCTTACTGTAGATATACAACTCAAATGGTGAATCTGTATTTTCAACATCTCCATTTCTTTTTACCTCATATCCGCCCCCAAAAGAAGAGTAAATATACTTTTTATCAAAGCCCAGGGAACTTATAACTGCATCTCCCTCCAATATTTTCCACCTATCTACAAGTCTATATCTCATCTCTTCAACATCAGAAGCAACCTCTTTTCTCATGACTTTTTCTTCTTGTAAATTCTTGTTGTATCGCTCAATACGGTAAGGTATAGAAACATAACCCAGATAAATTTTATTATTTTTACGATCGATATTTACTGAAGCTGCACAAAATTTATCCCCATCTTCATACCCTTTTTTTACATTTTTATAAGTAACTGTTTTTTCAATTTTTCCTGTCCTTATATTAAGTTTACCAATTTTATGTTTTAACGCACCGCTAAAATATATCTTTCTATCGAGAATTCCAATATACCATACGGCACCGAGTTCATTCTCTATCATTATATCATCTATATGTTTACCATTAATATCAGATATTCCTATCTTATGTCCGTGGGGATCATATATGTATATCAAATCATTTACTATATCCACACTTTTTATATATTGAACCTTTCCTGGTCCCTTTCCCTTCTGAAATTCTAATTCTTTAATGAATTCTCCCTCAAAGGATGTAAAAATCAAGCTGTATGCTTCTTCTTTCCATTTTAAATAATAAATACTATCCCTATAAATACCAACACATTGGTCTGCATTCGACCAAACAATCCCTTCCGGATCCCATATATTTTCAATTTGAGAATTCTTAATTCCTTTTTTGGGCTTCATAGTATTTCTTACATCTGAACTATCTTTTTGAGAACATCCTATTATTAATAAAAAACACGTACTTATTATTAAAAAAAATCTTTTATACATAATTTCTCCTAAATTTTATTAAAAATTAAAAAAATCTGAAATTTAGATTCAAACTAATATTTTTTTGGTTAAAATTATTTATACTGTATTCAAAAATTACCGAAAAGATTATAACAGCAAATAAGATTTACTCAAGTATTATCAGAATTAAATGTTGGGCAAACTCTTTTTTCCGAATTATATTTTCCTAACTTTGGTCAGAACAAAGTCCTGTTTCAGTATAATTT
>CAZMFS010000115.1:0-6421 GCA_964565585.1 uncultured bacterium | reverse complement strand
ACAGCATAGAACAAAATATAAGTATTAACAAGAATAACAATTAAATTTAATTTATAGGTAAATGCAAATATATGCATAAACTAATAACTCCTTTCCCCGAATATAGCTGATCCCAATCTAACCATATTGCTTCCTTCTTTAATGGCAATTTTATAATCACTGCTCATTCCCATTGAAAGATACTCAATTTGAATATTATCACTAGTATTGTATTTTTTCATATCATCAAACAAATTATACATCTCTTTTGCTTTAGATTCTATATAGCTCTTTTCTGCTTTATATGGGAACATGGTCATAAAACCCTTTAACAATATTTTCTCCTTTTTCTTTATATATTTTATAAGGTCTTCTGTTTGGTTTTTGTTTAATCCGTGCTTTGTTTTTTCCTCTGTGATATTTACTTCAATAAATATTTCCATTTTATCTTTATCGGACGGAAGTCTTTTAATAATTTCATCAATCAATTCTTTTCTATCAACTGATTGTATACATTCAAACAACCTCGTAGCATACTTAACCTTGTTTAGCTGTAAATGACCAATAAAGTGCTTATGTACATCTCTATTTAGCTGATGAAATTTATCCATTGCTTCCTGAATCCTATTTTCCCCTATATAATTAATTCCTGCATCAATAGCTTTCTGAATTTCCCTCACATTACGTGTTTTAGTAGCAGCCATTAGAAAAATTTCTCTATCTATTTTATTTTTCTTTTTTATAGATTTTATTTGGTCTTTAATATTTCTTAAGTTTGATTTAACACTCATAAAAACCTTTCTTTTTGAAGAGTTATTCTGTTTTTATATTATAGCAACAATCATGAAAAATCAACCTTAAAATAAGCAAAGAATTAATTTTTATAAAATATTTAAAACTAAAGAGTTTAAATTGATTATACATTCACTATTTGTATTTATATGTAATTAAAATATACTTAATAAATTTAAATTCCCATGATTATTAAATATATCCAATTTAATAATATTAATACCAGGATAAGGTATCTAAATATGACCCTATTTATTGAAATAGGTGATATTAAATTCAAAATAACCAAAATGTCATGAATAGAATAAAAGAAAAGAAAAATTAACGAAAAAAATATAAGAGGATTATAGTATAATGCTTTAATTATATTCAAATTTAACAGGCTATAATATAACCTAGTACCGCCACATGTGGGACAGGGGATACCTGTAAGTTCCTTAAACATACAGGAGGGGGTATTGTTAAGTGGAAAGATATAAAATGCAATACCCCCTATAGCCACTGACGCTGATACAATTAAACCTGCTGGAAAATACTGATTATTTTCAGTTTTGTTCATTTATTTTATTGATTAAACATGGTCGCCATACTTCCCATACCTAAAGCTGCTAACATGCCTATAAAGCAGCACAGTACAAGAATAGCTAATACTGCTACAGAAGCCTTGCCGTAGCTGGTTTCCTGGAGTTTAGCCAAACCAATTATAGTTAAAACTATCGCCCATATATAACCAATTATTCCTCCGCAAAAAGGAATAACTACAAGTAAATTAGGTGTATAACCAAAAAATGAAGCTTTTAAAGTATTTTCAAAGCCATTTTTACCTTCTCCTAAAATCATTAAAATAACATGATATATAGCTGAAAAGATAAAGATAGCAATAGTTCCAAAAATTACAGTTCTTAAAAAAGCACCGGTAAATGAATAGTTCATCATTGCCTGATTCATGCTGGGTAATGATTGGCCCTGTGGCATCGAACCACTAAACTGATTCATGAAATTTTGCATATTTTTTAGCATAACTTTTGACCAAATAGCATTAAATATGCCCGATATAACAATTATGGATAAAAAGTAGAAAAATGGGTTTAAGACACCATTTCCCTGACCCAAACTTTCAAAAAATTTAGTAGGTGACGTAAATAGTGCTTTAACAGTATGTAAAAATTTTTTTATCAAAGAATACTGCTTTTTATCAAAAGGGTTTACATAAACGGTTTCAGGCTGTCTTTCACCACATTCAGGACATACTTCTGCAGCCTCATTTATTTTCTCCCCACAATACGGACATTTTTTCATAATAAACCTCCTATTATATAAATTTATTAAACATCTTTTTATATTCGATAGCTTTTGCTCTAGCTTTTTCAGCAAAATCTTTTCCAGATGATGCAAATATTATACTTCTGGCAACATTAATAATCATATTAGGATGCGTTTCTCCCTGGCCGTACTTCATTGTTTTTTCTACTTCACCGCCCTGTGTACCTATACCCGGTATTAAAAGAATTTCATCCTTACAGATCTTTCTTATATCCTTTAATTCTTCCGGTTTGGTAGCACCAGTTACTAACCCCAGCCTATTATTAATTCTTTTATTCCAGCTGCTAACCTTTTCTGCTACCAGTTTATATAGTTCATGATGATATTCAAAATCTTTTGCCGATGAGTTGGAAGTAATTGCAAGAACAAATAAATACTTACCCTCGTATTTCATAAAAGGTTCAATAGCATCCCATCCCATATATGGATTTGAGGTAGCTCCATCAAAACAATTAAGTTCAAAAAGTGATTTTGCATAATGCCTTGCTGTATTACCTATATCCCCTCTTTTTACATCTGCAATAACGGGAATATCTTCTCCAATCTGTTCATTTAAAGATTCCCATGCTTTAAACCCGATTTTACCTGCAGATTCATAAAATGCAGAATTTGGTTTATAAGCACATACGAGGTCTTTAGTTGCTTCAATTATTTCTTTGTTAAATTTCTTCATGGGATTTTTCTCGTTTTTTAAACAATCCGGAAGTCTTTCCAGATCGCTATCAAGTCCCACACATAAATAGGTATTATTTTTTTTAACTGTTCTTTTATACTTTTTCTTAAAGTTCATTTACTTATTCCTCCCTTTTTATTGCAACTCCGATAATATCTTCAAGTTTATTAAAATCATTATCTTTTAAATAATCTTTTAAATCTTTAATCATATTTACAGGTAACATAGGGTCATTGAAAAGCGCAGTTCCAATCTCTACAGCATTTGCTCCTGCCATAAAATATTCGATGGCATCTTCCAAAGAGGCTATTCCTCCAGAAGCAATAATTTTGGTTTCAGGAAACATTTCTTTTACCTGATATACCATTCTAACCCCTACAGGTTTTATAGCAGGTCCCGATAAACCAGCTACTTTATTTGCCATAACAGGTTTCTGTTTATTAATATCAATAGCCATTCCCAAAAGAGTATTTATTAAAGTTAATCCATCGGCCCCTGCTTCAATTGCCGCCTGAGCCATTTCTGTAATATCGGTAACGTTGGGAGAAAGCTTAACAATAACAGGTTTCTCTGTGTTATTTAATGCCCTTGATGTTATCTTATAGATATTATCCGGATCAATCCCAAAAGCCATCCCCCCTTCTTTAACATTCGGGCACGAAACATTAACTTCAATAGCTTTAATAACATCTGTTTTATTACATTTATCAGCCATAATTGCAAATTCATCAACAGTTTCCCCCGATATATTGGCTATAACTGTAATGTTTTTATTTTTTAATTCCGGGCATTTTTCATCAATAAAATTATCTATCCCCATATTAGCTAAGCCGATGCTATTTAAAATTCCCGAGGGTGTTTCGTGTATTCTTGGAGGTGGATTTCCTCCCCTCTCCTTCATGGTCAATCCCTTACTCAGTACAGCACCCAATAATGAAGGGTCATATAAATCTTCATATTCGTCACCATAACCATAGGTTCCAGAACCGGTCATAACAGGATTTTTGAAAGTAATATTTTTAAAATTTACAGAAATATCTACCATTTTAATTCCTTCCCCTCAAATATCGGTCCGTCCTTACAAACAAGCTTGTATCCGTTAACTGTATCAACAGCACATCCCATGCAAACACCGACCCCGCATCCCATTATTTCTTCAAGAGAATGATATATTTTAATATTGTTATCTTTGGCTATTTTGTTTGCTTTTTTCATCATTATTTCAGGTCCGCAGCTGTAAACAATATCGTACTTGTTTATCATTTTTTCCATATAATCCGTAGGAAATCCCTCGTTACCTTCGGTACCATCATCGGTAAATATTTTTACATCATTTGGAGATAAAATACTGTACAAATCCTCAATATAATTAAACTTTTTACTTTCAAACCCCGCAAGAAATTTAACTCTATTTTCATTTAATTTTAAATATTCACTTAGATAAATTAGAGGTGCAACTCCTATACCACCTCCGATAACCAATACATTTTTATCAACTTCTAAGGGAAATTGTTCTCCCAGCGGCCCTAAAATATTTATATATTCCCCCTCCTTAGATTCACTCATCAACTATGTACCTCTTCCAACTACTTTATAGTAAAAAATTAAAAGATCCTTTTCTACCAATCCTATACTGATCGGTCTTCTTAAAATAGGATCAAGGGTGTTTGAAACTTTAATCTCAAAAAATTGCCCAGGCCTGGTGACACCAGCCATTTCAGAAGAATAGACAACCATCTTATAAATATTTTTTGCAATTTCTTTATTTTTTAAAATTTTTACATCATTTACTTTCATACCAGCAATCCTTTTCTATATCAAAAATATTCCCATCCACTATTGTATAAATAGGTTTCCCCCTGTATTCACTATTCAAAAACGGAGTATTATATGTATTAGAACTAATAAAATTTTTTGAAATTTTAACTGATCTATTTATATCCACAACAGTAATATCTGCTAAATTCCCCTCAATTATTTCTCCCTTTTTATCGAGATTTAAAATTTTTGCAGGATTGAAAGATAGCAGCTTGGAAATTCCTGTAAGTGGAACATCCCTATCATGATAAAGATTTTCAATGCACAGAGGAATAAATGTTTCAAAACCAATTATACCGAAACTTGCTTTTTCAAAATTTTTCATTTTATTTTCCATTGGATGCGGGGCGTGATCTGTAGCAATAACATCAACATCTCCATTTTTAACACCCTCAATTAAAGCCTCCTTATCTTTTTTTCTTCTTAAAGGAGGATTCATTTTGTAGATTCCAATATTATTTTCAATATCCTCTTCGGATAAAAATAGATGATGTGGAGTTACCTCACAGGTAGCATTTACTCCTCTTTTTTTAAATTTCCGTACAAGTTTAAGAGATTCACCTGTTGATAAATGGCAGAAATGTATATCCGCACCGGATATTGCTGCTAGTGAAAGGTCCCTGTAGGTAATTATATCTTCAACTTCATTATAAATAGGTTTTAAATCAAACTTATCTGCTATGTTATAATTTATAACACCTTCTTTTCTAAGATTCTCATCCTCTGCATGACTCAAATAAACTAATCCATTTTCTTTACTCTTCTTTAAAACCTTTAAAAATATCCTGCTATCTTTAATACTTTTACCATCATCAGATACTGCTTTTAAATCCTTAATCTCATCGAATTCAGAAATAATTTCACCCTTTATATCTTTAGTACCTGCCATTACCTGTATAACCTTACATGAAGCCTTTTTATCAATTATTTTTTTTATTCTATTGTATATATCAACTTTATCACAGGTAGGTGACGTATTTGGCATTGCTACAACAGTTGTTATTCCCGATTTTACAGCAGCTTTAGTCTGTGATTTTATATTAATATCAACATAACTTCCAGGTTCTCTCAAATGGGAATGCATATCGATGATACCAGGAAAAACATAAAGACCGTTTAGATCGATTATTTTATCTACTTCATTTTTGCTTAAATTAACACGTCCAACTTTTTTAATAATGTCATTTTCTATTAAAATATCTGATTTAAACGGTTTTTTATCATGATTAACTATATTACCATTTTTTAAAATAAATTTCATTTTTACACCTTGCTTTTAAGTAGGTTTTTTAATTTATCTTTTTTAGCATTTCTTTTATAAAGTGGTGATGAATATTTTTTATATCCGTCACATTTTTCTTCAAATACAGGTTTTTCTTCGTTTTTATACAGAATACCTAAAGCATATTTATCCTCTTTGAGTGCAATATCCATCGCTTTGATTTTATCATTGTAGTCATGGTTTTCAAGATAATATGTACTTTTTTCAAACCATTTATATGTATTTGTCTTATTAAAAACCACACAGGGTTGAAATAAATCTATTAGAGCATATCCTTTATGCTTAATGGCTTTTTTTAATATCTTTTTAGTATGATTCTTATTCCCTACATAAGCTCTGGCAACAAAAGATGCGTCAAGAGAAATTGCAACTGCCAATGGATTAAAAGGATTTTCAAATACTCCATTAACCTGAACTTTTGTCTTAAACCCTTTGGGACTTGTCGGAGAAGCCTGCCCCTTAGTTAATCCATAAACCATATTATTATGTACTATATTGGTTATATCTGGATTTCTTCTAATCGTATGAATTAAATGATTACCACCTTCACCATA
>CAZMFS010000114.1:0-6479 GCA_964565585.1 uncultured bacterium | reverse complement strand
TAAGTTCAGCTGAATTATCAGCTTCTATATATAAAAGAGGTTTAAAAATTTTAGCTAGTATTTTATTATATTTCCACGGAAAAAGATTAATAAAAAATATAAAGCATTTTAAAAAAACATATTCGATAATATATTGTATTTTTTTCATATCAATCCAGATACTTTTTTATCTTTTTAACATATTTTTTTACAGCACCTCTATTATCTTCAATACATTTTAAAGCATTTTTGGAATATTTTTCTATTTTCTCCTTATTATTAATTAATTTGTTAATTTTATCGTATATTTCACTTTTTTCTGCTTTAATTATAGCATTTCTTGAATAAAAATAATCATATATTTCCTGAAAATTGTACATATACGGCCCAACAATTATCGGTTTCCCCCATATAGCTGGTTCAATAATATTATGTCCTCCCTGATCGATCCAGCTGCCTCCAACAAGTACAATATCGGAAAATTTGTATAAAATATCAAGTTCCCCCATTGTATCCCAGAGAATAATATCTTTTTCCCAGTCAATATTTCCACTGCTTCTTTTTGAATAATTGAGTTTCTTATTCTCCATTATCTGCTCTATTTCACTTATCCTATCAAGGTGACGGGGTGCAAGAAGAATATTAACATCTCCAATGATATTCTTAATTTGATCAAAAATAATCTCTTCTTCCTTTGGATGAGTGGATCCAATTACAATATTTTTTTTATTATTACTTTTTGTTTTAAATAATTTTTTTATTCTATCAATTCTCTGGTTCTGCTCTTTTTGAGGATCATAAACATCAAATTTTATATTTCCATATACCCTTATCTTTTTTTCATTCGCCCCGCAATCGGAAAAATTCTCTTTTTCTACTTCGCTAGTAACAAGTAGTTCCTTATACATTTTAAAAATATATTTGAATAGGAACCGAAACATTCTGTATGTTTTATAATCCTTTGGGGGTATTCTTCCATTTATTAAAATTGTAGGAATATTTTTTTTATAAGCTAACCTAATCAACTGGGGCCAGATTTCGGTTTCTACAATTATAAGAGCTTTTGGGTTTAACAGCTTAAATATCCTGATTAAAGGTAAAATAAAATCTACTGGCATATAAAAAAGAGTTATTTTATCTCCGAAATGCTCTCTCATCATTCTATACCCTGTCTCTGTTCCAACCGATACTGCTATTTTTTTATTTTTTAAAAATTTTTCTATTACCGGAACTGCAACTTTAGCCTCTCCAGCCGATACACAGTGAAACCAGATTACATTTTTTTTATCTAAAACCTCTTTGGGAATAAACCCTATTCTTTGATATAATCCGTGTTTATCTTTTCCGGTTAAGTACGCTCTTATAAAAAAATAAGGAAATAACAAGCAGATAACTATAAAAATTAAAATGTTATAAACAATAAAGAATATTGAAAACATAATAACATTAATTCCAGTATTCTTTTGCTTTTCTTTCAGCCTCTAAAACAACCTCAAGAGACTTTAAATTTTGTTCAGGTGTGAACTGGGATTTCTCCTCCCCTTTAACTGCTTTAATAAAATGTTTGATTTCAAGCTTTAAAGGATTGTTTTTTTCTATAAGAATTTTTTCTACATTGGTATCTATAACTTTTCTTATTTTATTATCATCACTATCCTTTGATTTTCCCCTCCTATATATATAAATATCCTCATCCGAATAATCTAGATATATATATCTATCAGGCATAGTTAAATCAAGTGTTCTAATTTTCTTCTGTGTAATTCTGCTTGCACTTACAGTAGCAAAAGATCCATTTTCAAAAAGAAGCTGTACGTTCGCAATATCTTCAAATCCGGTATATACCTTTTTGCCAAAAGCACTTATATCTATCACTTTTGAATCCAATATGTTTAACATTATATCTATATCGTGTATCATTAAATCAAGGATAACTCCAGAATGTCTCTCTTTGTCTCCCTGGGGGCCCAATCTTTTTGCTCTCAAAGAAATAGGTTTTAAATTATGTGAAAATTTCATAAGTTCAATAACCGCTGAATTAAATCTCTCCACATGACCAACATGAAAAGCCAGATTTTTCTTTTTTGCAATATCAATTAATTTTCTTGCTTCATCAATATTATCGGTCATTGGCTTCTCTAATAATATATCTACACCAGAATTTAATGCATCTTTTGCCACTTTGAAATGTTCATCCGTGGAAACGGCAATATTTACTGCATCGACATCTTTAAGTAATTCTTTATGGTCATAATAGGCTTTTGTATTATACTTATCTGCAATAAAATCCGCTCGTTTCTTTTTAATATCACAAACTCCAACAAAATTAATTCTATCTCTTAACATACTACAAATTCGAGCATGATAATTTCCCATATGACCTACACCAATAACACCAAGCTTTAATTCATTCATTTTAGAGCTCCCTTCCTAAGATTATCTTTGCAGCCTTTTCTATTGCTCCATAAGGTTTTAATTTTTCCTTAACTTTTTTAAGTTTATTAATCGTATTATTGTAATAATGTTTGTTTTTATCATATTTTTTTATCTCTTTTATAATATTTTCTACATTAAAATTCTCTTGCAATAGTTCAGGAACAATTTCATCTTCTGCTAAAATATTTGGCATTCCCACATAGTTAACCTTAATTATTTTTTTTGCAATCCATGCAGATAATTTAGAAATCTTATAGGTAATTACCATAGGTGTTTCATATATTGCAGCTTCAAGAGTTGCTGTTCCTGATGAAAGAACAATTATATCAGAAACATTCATAATTTCATAGCTTTTATTTAGATATGTATTAATAAATCCCGGAACTTCTTTTTTATACTTATTATAAAAAAAACGAGAAGGAAATGGCATTAAAAAATCGTACTCATTTCTTAATTTTTTTGCTACTTCAATATATTTAGGAAGTAGTGTTTTAAACTCCTGTTTTCTTGAACCGGGAAATAATGCAATTTTTTTCTTATTTCCATCTAAAACTAATTCTTTTAAACTATCCTTTTTGGATCTTTCAGCTTCCAGCTCATCCAGGAGTGGATGTCCGATATATTTAACACTTACATCTGCATCTTTATAATATTCATACTCTTTTTTAAAAGTAGCCAATATAAAATCAAGGTTTTTTGTCATTTTGTTTTTGTCTTTTTTCCCCCATAACCACAGCTGAGGTGCAAAATAATAAAAAGTTGGAATGCTTAGTTTCTTTACATACTTTGCAAGTTTAAGATTAAATCCCTGGTTATCAATAAAAACTATTTTATCAGGTGGGTTGTTTTTCAAATATTTTTTTACTTTATATAAAGATTTTAAGTTTTCATAAATAAAGGGAATGCCTTCCAATATCCCAACACTGTTTTTATCGGTTAAATCTTCTATAATATTTACACCAGCTTCTTCCATTTTTTCCCCACCTATTCCAGTTAAAGTAACATTTTCATTTAGGGAAAAGATCTTTTGGGCCAAAAAGGCTCCATGAATATCTCCCGAAATTTCACCAGCTGATAAAAATATATTCATATCTTTACTTGCCTCTCAAAAGAAGTCCTCTTTCTGATTTTTCAACAAATTTAATAAAATGTTTGATTTCCTCTATTTCAGAGATTTTACTTTGTTTTAATTCTTTTATTATTTTCTTTTTGCGTTTTTTCTCAAGAGCTATTTTTAAAGCCCTTTTCATTGCTTTCCTTACTTTTTTAGACACCCTTTTTCGCCTTAAACCAACAACATTTAAGCCATATACTTTACACGGATTTCCATCCACCAAAGAAAAGGGTAATACATCCTGAGTAATTTTTGAAGCTCCCCCAACCATTGCCATACTGCCGATTTTTACAAATTGATGTACAAGAGCTCCTCCTGATAGAAAAACATCATCCTCAATTTCAACATGTCCGCTAATGCCTGCATAATTTACTATTGTATTTCGATTACCAACATTACAATCATGTGCAATATGGGAGTAAGCCATTAAAAAGTTTTCATTCCCAATGATTGTGCTTTTATCTTCTTTTGAAGACCTATG
This sequence comes from uncultured bacterium, assembly GCA_964565585.1. Taxonomy (GTDB): domain Bacteria; phylum Macinerneyibacteriota; class Macinerneyibacteria; order Macinerneyibacteriales; family Macinerneyibacteriaceae; genus Macinerneyibacterium. The sequence continues at coordinate 2,469 of CAZMFS010000114.1, read as the reverse complement.
GATAGTTACATACTCTCTAATATTATTGTTATTTCCTATTTCAAGCCAGCTTCTTTCTCCATTATATTTTGTATCCTGTGGCGGCCCCCCTAAATATGCAAATGGATGAACAGTATTGTCAGTTCCTAACTTCACACAATTATTGATTTTTACATTCGTTTTTATTATAGTATTATCCCCGATTTCAACATTTTCACCTATTATTGAATAAGGTCCAATTTTTACATTTTTGCCTAATTTAACATCATCGCTTACAATTGCAGTAGAATGAATATTAGTGGACACGATATCCTCCTTTATGCTTTATCAAAAGCTCCTACTGTTAAATTCCCTGTTGTAACAATTTTATCATCTACCTTTGCTTTTCCCTTCAGTTTTAAAACTACACCTTTTTTCATTGTCTTTTCCTGTGTTATTTTAACATCTAAAAACATTGAATCTCCAGGCTTTACAGGTTTTTTAAACTTAACCTTATCTATTCCCATAAATAAAGTATTTTTCTTTTCTTTGCGATAATCTCTTCCGTTATATAGCAGCACAGCTGCCGCCTGTGCCATAGCTTCGACAATTAAAACTCCAGGAAAAATTGGATTATCAGGAAAATGGCCTTGAAATATAGGTTCATTAAAAGTAACATTTTTTTTCGCAACCACAGAATTCTCATTTACCTCTTCAATTTTATCAATCAAGAGCATTGGATACCTGTGAGGCATAAAATCCAGAATTTCATTTATATCTACTTGACTCATAAATCCCCCTTTGTTAATTTTTCTGCAAAAAGTCCATTATGATAATGACCGCTTCTTTTTACTATAAATTTTCCTTTAATTCTTTTTCCAATAAGAGACATATCTCCAATAAAATCAACAATTTTATGTTTAACCAGCTCTTTATTCATACGGTAAGAGGTTTTATAAGGAGTTCCATTTTTAATAACTAAAACATTTTTTAAGTTTGCTCCTTTTGCAAGATTGTTTTTCTTTAAATATTCAATTTCACTCCAAAACCCAAAAGTTCTGGCTGCAGCAATGTTTTTATAATTGTTTTCATTTAGTATACATTTTTCCCTCTGGTTTTTGACCCCAAACTTGCTTCCATCAAAGAGAAAATCAACTATAAACCCCTCAGCCGGTTCAGCCAGTATAGATACACCATCATTATTATATCTTATATTTTTCTCAATTTTTAGAAATTTTCTCTTTTTGTTTTTTTCGACTGTCCCAGCTTCCTTAATTTCTTCAAAAAAAGGATAGCTACTTCCATCATAAATTGGAACTTCATTTCCTTTAATAAATTCTAATAAGCAATCATCTATTCCTGATGAATATAAGGCAGATAAAAGATGCTCAACAGTTTCTACCCTATTTGAATTTTTTTTTAAAATCGTACCTCTCTTACTATTTATTTTATATTCTAAAAGAGCAGGTATCTTATCCCCGTTTACAAGAAAATTAATTCCCTCTTCATCACTTGGGTGAAGAACTATTTTACTTTTTTGGCCGCTATGTAACCCTAAACCATTGAAGCTAACTTTTTTCTTTATTGTTTTTCTCATATTTTTTAATTTTCTTTTCCATTTTTTTAAGTTTTTTCCACATAGCCTCTAGTTTTTGTTGATATGCCATAATTCTGTACTGCTTCTTCATTTTTCTAGCAGGTGTACCGCTGTAAATTCCGCTTTCATTTATATCCCCCGGAGCTCCTGATTGAGCGGTCAAAACTACCTTATCTGATATAGTAACATGATCCCCTATTCCAACCTGTCCAGCAAGAACAGCCCATTTTCCTATTTGACTACTTCCTGCAATACCCGATTGTGCTGCGATACGGGTGTTTTCCTTGATTACAACATTATGTGCTACTTGAACCAGATTATCTATCTTGACATTATTTTTTATTAAAGTTTCTCCCAGAGTTGCTCTATCAATAGTGCAGTTTGCTCCAATTTCTACATTATTCTCAAGTATAACTTTCCCTATTTGTGGTATCTTTGTTATGGTATTATTACTATCATCATAACCATATCCATCCGAGCCAATTACCACTCCGCTATGAATCAAACAATTTTTCCCGATATTTACATCTTTATAAATCGAAGTTTGAGGTTTAATAATTGTATTTTTTTCTATTTTTGAATTAGCCCCAATAAAGCTATTGGCTTCAATAACAACGTTATCCTCAATCTCAACCCCATCTTCGATTATTACAAAGGGACCAACATAAGCTGAATCGGCTATACTACAATTCTTGCCGATTTCAGCTTTAGAAGATATCCCTTTTTTATTAATTTTATTTTTTAATAATTTTACCAATTTGAAAAAAAGTTGACGAGGATTTTCAACAACAACTTGGGTCAAATTTTTTGAAATTTCCGAATTAGTTATTATCAAACCAATATTCTGATCTTTTATCTTGGATTTAAAATCTTCTGAATTGTTTTAATTACATTTAATTTTACTTTCCAATCAT
>CAZMFS010000113.1:0-6482 GCA_964565585.1 uncultured bacterium | reverse complement strand
TAGTGTAAATACGAAAAAAATAAAAAAAAGGAGGAGTTATGGCTATTGTAAAGTTTAGAAATTTTTATGATGATGGATTTGATTTAATCGATGAGTTGTTTACAAATAATTTAAAGATTGCTTCTAAGGAAAATCAAAATCGATTTCCTGTAAACATTAAAGAAAAAGATGATAGGTTCAGAATTATTGCAGAGCTACCTGGTGTTTCAGATGAAAATCTAGAAATAACAATAGATAAAAATATTTTAAAAATAACAGCTAATCGAAATAAAGAGGATGAAGAGAATTACCATAGAAAAGAAATAATTGATGGAAAATTAGAAAGAAAATTTAGGCTACCTGATACTGTTAATAAGGAAGAAATCAGTGCTGATTTGAAAAATGGTATCCTAATTGTAAACCTTCCTAAAAAGGAAAATCTTCATCAAAAGATTGAAGTAAACGTAGGCTAAGCTTTAAGGGCTTAGCCTCCCCCTAATATTAAACCCTTTTATATTTCCAATTATCCTTGCTGAAGAAATTACCAAACACACCCAGCTCAATTATATCACCAAATAAAAATGAAAGCCAAACCCATGTAATTGAAAGATCCAAAAGACTCACAGTAAGAAATAATACTGGTATCTGTATAATCCATCTTGATAATGTAGTGGAAACTAGAAATGGAATATTATACCCCGAACCGGAAAAAACAGTAGCCAGACCGTAGCCATAACCGATAAATATTAATCCAATAGTTCCATATCTTAAGAATTCCGCTCCCTGATTTATTACTGCCTGATCATTGGTAAACAATCCTACTATGCTGGAACCAAAAAATATTACCAGAATAGAAAAAATAAACATAACCCCCATTAAAATAAATCCCGCTATAAAACCGGTCTTTTTGGCCCGTTCGATATTTTCATCTCCCAGGGATTGCCCAACTATTGCAGAACCACCCATTGTAAATCCTATAAGAGGCATAAAGGCAAATCCAAATATTCTACCACCTATACCAAAAGCTGCTAATGCAGAGCTGCTGAATAATGAAACATATTTTAATATTACAGTATGAGATAAATTTCTTAAAAACACCTGTATCCCATTTGGCAAACCTATTGTAATTAACTTAATATCTAATTCCGGGTCAAGTTTAAAGAGATTTTTTATAGATGGCTTAATACCCTCTTTCCCTGAAAATATTATATATATTCCGATTAAAAAAGCCAAACTCTGGGATATAATTGTTGCTATTGCCGCTCCTTTTATTCCATAATTAAACCCCTGGATATTCAGTACAGGAATTTTTTCAAAAATCAGAATAGGGTCAAGAATAATATTTAATAGACTTGCAAACATCATAATCTTCATAGGTGTTTTAGCATCTCCTATACATCTTAACGCAGTATTAACTGAAAAGGATGAAAACATTATAGGCAAGAAAAATAATCGTATATATCCATAATCCAAACCGTAGGATACAACATTTTTGTTACCAAATATATTCATTACCGGTTTTAAAAATATACCGAGCAAAACTGCAGCAATTAAAGCTACTATAAATTTGAAAGTTATTGTTTGCTCAATAGCTCTGTTAGTCCTTTTCGTATCACTTTTACCGTAAGCCTGTGATATCAGTGAAATTGAACTAACTCCTATAATCTCATTTAAAGATTCAACTACCCAAAAAAGTGTGGTAAAAACAGTTACTCCTGCAATGGCTTCACTTGATATTTTACCAATCCAGAAAATGTCTACAATGTCATATATCATCTGAAAACTAAAACCTATCATTGTAGGAACAGACATTACAAGCAGTTCTTTAAATATATTTCCTTTTGTCAAATCCTGAGCCATATATTACCTTTCTAGCTTAATATCACGAAAAATATTATACTCATTAAAAGATAATTTACAATAAAAATTTTTCATTGAATATTTTCATTTCAAAAATTATAATAAAAGATAAATAAAAGGAGGAAAAATGAAAAAGAAAATAACTGTACTAATATTAATATCTATTTTAGTTGCAATTATAGGAGGTTGTAGCATGCTTCAAAAAAGAAAAGATCATGATAAACCCTTAGTTACCTTAGAAACAAATCTGGGGAATATTAAAATAGAATTATATCCTAAAAAAGCACCTGTAACGGTGAAAAATTTTAAAAGATATGTAAAAAATGATTTTTATGATAATACAATTTTTCATAGAGTTATCCCAAATTTTGTTATTCAGGCGGGGGGAATTACCAAAAATTTAGAGGGAAAAGAAACCTATGATCCCATAGAAAATGAAGCAGATAACGGTTTGAAAAATAAAATAGGTACAATTTCTATGGCAAGAACCTCAAAAATTGACAGTGCAACATCACATTTCTTTATAAATTTAAAACACAATAAAAGATTAGATCATAAAAATAATACCAAACAGGGATATGGTTACTGTGTATTTGGTAGGGTTATAGATGGTATGAATGTTGTTGATAAAATTGCGGATATTAAAACAAAAACAGTAAAAAAAGATGGACATAAAATGAAGGATGTACCATCAGAAAATATTATTATTAAAGAAGCAACTTATAACGAATAAAAAAAATATTAACGTTTTTTTAGTTTTTGAATTATTCTTATAAGCGATTTGTACATAAGTATAATACCTATAGAAAGTGTTAATCCTCTCCAAAAGCCATAAAGATTAAACATTTCAAATATTACTATAGCAGAACCAAAAATCGCCAAAAAATTAACTTCTTCATTTCTTTTTAGAACAGCTTTTTTAATTGCCAGCCACATTAAAAAAACTCCTATAAATAGGACAATAATATTAATAAAACTTGCATCATTAAGAAAAAAAGAAAATAAAATAATTATGCTTAACAGAAATATATTTAAATATTTTTTTAAACTCAAATCCCTTCACCTACCCTATTTTTTCTTTAATCCAGAATTTTGCATTTGCTTTTGCATAAACTTCATCATCAATTTTAATTTTTGCTTCAGTAAAAAGTAACTTTTTCCTCCTGTTTATTACTTTTCCCTCCAGATAAAGATTTTTATTTACTTTAACAGATTTTTTAAATTTTGTTTCTATATCGGTTGTTACAGCTTCATATCCAGATGCAATACAGGCTTTAGCCATAACTTCATCAAGTAGTGTAGTAATTATACCTCCGTGTACAATTCCATTCCATCCTTCAAATCTTTTTTCAATTTCAAATCTGCTATATGCTTTATTATCATCTAAAACAAAATCTATTTGCATCCCATCCGGATTGTCTTTTCCACATACAAAACAGTTATTGCTCATTTCTTAATCACCTCAAATATTTTTGAATAATTTTTATCAATTATTTTAAATATTTCTCTAATCGCTTTACCACGATGACTAATTTTATTCTTTTTTTTCATTTCAATCTGAGCCATCGTTTTGTCATAATTCTTTGGTTTAAAAATCGGATCGTATCCAAAACCATTTTCGCCTGCAGGAGCCTCCGTTATACTCCCCTTACAAATTCCTTTCGATTTCCAGAACTTACCATCAGGCCTGGCAAGAACAATAACTGCTACAAATTTAGCTTTTCTGTTATCGCTTTTTTTTAATTTGTCTAACACTTTTTTGTTGTTTTTTTCGTCGTCTCTTTCGTCTCCCGCATATCTTGCCGAATAAATTCCAGGTTCATTATTTAAAGCTTCAACTACTAATCCTGAATCATCTGCCATAGATATAATATTATAATATTTAGCGGTTTCATAAGCTTTCTTATATGCATTTTCAAAAAAGGTTTCTCCATCTTCCTCAATTTCGATTAAATCCTCTTTATATATAAATTCAAGATTTTCATTCTCATTTAACTTATTAATTTCTCTGAATTTATTTTTATTTTTTGTTGCTAATAATATTTTATTAATTTCCATGATTGAATATTACTTCTCTCTGCATTTTTATTAATTTTTCTATTCCTTTTTCAGCAAGATCCATAAGCTCGTTTAATTCATTTCTGTTAAAGGACTCGTTTTCAGCCGTACCCTGAATCTCTATAATATCCCCATTACCGGTCATTACAACATTCATATCAACATCAGCTTTATAGTCCTCCTCATAACATAAATCAAGCATGGGTTTTCCATCTACAATTCCAACACTAACCGCAGCAAGAAATTTATCAATTGGTAGATTTTCGATTTTACCATTATTAGTATACTTATTTAAAGCTATATAAACAGCCACAAAAGAGGATGTTATAGAAGCTACCCTAGTACCTCCATTTGCTTGAAGAACATCACAATCAATCCATAATGTTCTTTCACCAATATTTTTTCTATCAATAACTCCCCTTAAACTTCTACCTATAAGGCGCTGTATCTCCATTGTTCTTCCACTTAAATGTCCTTTTCTGCTTTCACGGATATTTCTATCCTGGGTTGACCTTGGAAGCATAGCATATTCAGCTGTAATCCATCCTTCATTCTGTCCCTTTAAAAAATGTGGCACTCCATCTTCAATCGATACATTTGTTAATACTTTTGTTCCACCCCATTCAATTAAAACAGATCCTTCCGGATATTTTATAAAATTTGTGGTAAAATTTATGTTTCTAAGCTCATCTAAATTCCTATCATCCGGTCTCAAAATAGCTCCCCCCCTTTATTTAATTACTTCTATTGAAATACTTTCATTTGTATATATACAAATATCTGAAGCCAATTTCATTGACTTTTTCACTATTTCTTCAGCATTTAGATCAGTATTGTTTTTTAGCGCTCTTGCAGAAGCCATTGCATAATTACCTCCAGAACCTATAGCTAATATCCCATCTTCATCTTCTATTACTTCACCACCTCCGGAAAGTATAAAAGATTCTTCTTCATTTGCTACTATCATCATAGCTTCCAGTTTTCTTAAAAATTTATCAGATCTCCAGTCCTTAGCCAGTTCAACAGAAGCCCTTCTTAAATTGCTCTGATATTTATTTAACTTGCTTTCAAATCTTTCCATTAAAGCAAAAGAATCTGCTACACTTCCTGCAAATCCAACCACAATATTATCTTTAACTCTACGAATTTTTTTTGCAGTAGTTTTTACCATAGCATCTCCTAAAGTTACCTGTCCATCTCCGCCTAATGCAACTTGATTGTCTTTACGTACCATCAAAATGGTAGTCCCTTCAAATTTTTCCATAAATTACCTCCTATCACCTCTGGGATGATATTTTTTATGATATTTTTTCATTTTTTCCATGCTAATATGAGTATATATCTGTGTAGTTGATACCGAACTATGTCCAAGTAGCTTTTGAACCATTCTTAAATCAGCCCCATTTTCCAGCAAATGACTTGCAAAAGAATGCCTAATTGTATGGGGAGTTATATCCTTTAACATGGACATATTCTTAATAACCTTTTTTATTATTCTTCTTATATCTCTTGCATATAGATTGTTTCCATTATTAGATAAAAAAACATATTCACTTTCATACTTTCTTTTTCTAAAATATTTTTCAAATAATCGCTTTAAATTAGAAGTAATCGGTAAAATCCTTTCTTTATTCCCCTTACCTATTATTCTAATATTATTATTTGAAAAATCAATTTTCTTTTTCTTTAAATTAACAAGTTCACTAACTCTCATTCCTGTAGCATACAAAAGTTCAAAGATTAATTTGTTCCGTAGGTCAAGAATATCGTCTTCCTTCATGCTGTTTAACAGGTTGTTCATTTCATCCATTGTTAAAAAATCCGGGAGTTTTCTTCTTGCTTTAGCTGATATTAAATCTTTAGCAGGATTAGTATCAATATAATCATCTCTTTTAAGAAAATTAAAATAAGATCGAATTGTTGATATTTTTCTATTTATTGTGGTTCTTTTTCTATCAATATCAAATAGATATTCAATATATTTTCGAATATTATTTTCAGTAATATTTTTAGAATTTTTATCCACATAATCAAAAAATTCATTTAAATCGGATGTATATGATTCAATTGTGTTATTAGAGTAATTTCTTTCAATTTCAAGATAGTTTTGAAAATCAGAAATCAAACTTTCATTACTCTTCATAATCACATTCTTTATTCAAACATACAATTTTGCCATTCTTTTTATACAGCAGCTTGCCACAATTCGGACATTTTTTATCCACTGGTTCATACCAGCTAATGTAATCACAATCGGGATAATTACTGCAACCATAAAACTTCTTTCTCTTCTTCTTTGACCTTTTTACAATTATATCACCATCTTCACATTTTGGACAGTCAACTCCTGTTTTTTCAACAAAATTCTCTGTATGTTTGCAATCAGGATAGTTTTCACAGGCTAAAAATTTTCCATATCTTCCGTATTTAATTAATAAATCGCCCCCGCATTCGGGACATTTCTTATCTTCGTAAACATTTCCTTCATTTACAACTATTTTTCCGTTCTTTTTTTCGTAGTCTTTTGTATTTTTACAATCGGGATACCCGGTACAGGCAAGAAATTTCCCATTTCTTCCCCATTT
>CAZMFS010000112.1:0-6492 GCA_964565585.1 uncultured bacterium | reverse complement strand
TCCTGTAGGTTAAAAAGGCTTATAAATAATTACTATGATTGACAAAATAGATATTGTTGCTATATTTGAAGTAAGTTAACACTTGTCTATCATAGCAAGTGCGGGAGCATAAGAGCCACCAACTCTTATGCTCTCACCTTTAAGCCTTTAGTTCTAAAGCTTCGTAATTATTCTTTTTTACCTCTCCGTCTTCTATTACTATTCCTACTTCTTCATTATCATCAACTTCTTCCATTAATACTAAATAGTCTTTATCTTTTGCCATTTTTTCTAATATTTTTTTATTTTCTTTATCTAAAAATTGTCCGTGCTCTATAAGTAATAGTTTTAATTTAGGGTTAAGTGCTTGTGCTATTGCAAAAGATACCTTTAATTTTTCTGATGTTGCTGCTTCTTCAAAAACAGATCCTTGATAATAAATACTGTCTTTGTCATAGCTTAGATTATCAATTGGAAACTCTGCATTTTCTATTAGCTGTGTTTTGTATTCTTCCAATTCGCTCAACATTTCTGTTTTTTCTTTAGATTTTTTCTCGTATTCTTTTTTGTCATTTTTAATGTTTTGTTTTTCTTCAAATTTTCTAGCTTCTTCATTTATTGCTTCTGCATTGTTTATTTTTTCTTTTATCTCTGAAGTATCTTTTAATTGGTTTTTATCAAGCCAATTATTTATATTATCAAGCTTATCTTCTCTTACTTCTATACTTGATGTTAAATCTTGAATTTTTCTTTTAAGCCTATCTATTTCCTCCCTATCTTCTTTTATTAGTCTCTCATATTCTTCTTTCTTTATTCTCTTTTTCTCAACTTCCCTGTTATAGTCTTCTATTCTGTCTTTTTTTGCTATAAGGTCTGATATTGATACTTTTTCTTTCTTTTCAATATCATCATACTGCTTAAGCTGTTCTTTTTTCTCTTTAATTTTTCTGTTTATATTTCTTCTTTCTGAGTATATATTATTATATACATTATTAATGTGAGTTATCGGATCTTCTTTTAATTTTTCTTTTATTAGATATTCTGGGATGCTATCTCCATATTGAAAATTAACAACATCTAATAGCATTTCTTTTTGTTTTTTCTTATCTGCGTGAGCGAACTCCATAGGCTTTAGTCCTACTTCACTTATTAAGTTGTCAAGTAAGCTTTGAGGGCTTTTAAATGAAGCACCATCTTTGTTTGATACTTCAAGCCTTTGAGAGTTTTTAGTAATTATTCTCTTTACAACCATATTGTCAAATTCAAGAGTTATTTCTGCCTTGTCTTTTCCGTGTCTGATTGGGTCCTTAGGAACCGCATTTCTGCCTCCGATAGCAGCCCATATTGCGTCAAGGATTGTTGATTTACCCTGAGCATTTTTGCCAGTGATTTTAACCAGATTGTCGTTTTCATCAAAATCAAGTTCAACTGCCTTTAATTTTTTAAAGTTATTAGCTTGCATTTTTAACAGTTTCATTTTTTCCCTCCTTTTTATTTTTTTCCGGTGTTACATCTTTAGGTTCTTCATTCATATCCACATCATTAAAATTTGTAAAATTTCTATAATCTTCAGTCATTGCTCTTTTTTCTTCTGTTTCAAGCCCAGTATCTTTCGCAAACAGCCTCAATACAGTTTTTTTCGCCATAGCCTCATACCAATCAACCCACGGTGAATATTTATCTGGAGTTGTTGAAGCTTCTCGGTGTTTTTCTATTTCTTCTTTTCCTATTACAAGCTGCTTTCTTGTCCCGTCTGGCATATATGCAACAACATATGCTCCTATTACCTCCCCACGAGGATTGTTAAGAGGTTGTTTGTGGTCTATATATTCATCAGTGCCACTTCTGTATTCAAAATGATCGTTTTCTTTCACAGCTTGTGCCTTAATATTATATATACCAGCTCTTTTTAATAGTTCAATATACCCTTTATACCCTATTATGAACTGAATCTTGTTTTTAAATGGAACAAAATATACTTGTTCTAAACTACCGGCTTCAAGCCCAAGCTCACCTGCTTGCATTACAGCAGCCATTATGCTTTGCATACTGCAGTTTAGTAATTTAGGCTGTGTTTTTATTGCAGTAATTGAGTTTCTAATTATTCGGCGTGCTTTCTTCTCTGATACTAGCTTTCTCAGCTCTGGCTTTAAGCTATTTAATTTATTTCTTATTGTCATCTCTTTGCCCATCATTAACCTCCTTTTTATTATCCTTTTCTCTTTGTTTGCTAATTTCATATTTTAATTTTTCAATAGCATTATTAATATCAATATTTTTAAATTGTCTATTAATCTCGTGAATAAGTGATTTTTCGCTTGTTGTTTTTATTCTATTAGTTTCTTTGTCGTTTTTTCTAATAATAGAAATAAATTCATCATTATAGTTGCTTTTGAATATTTCTATCTCTTTATTCTTGTGTGATATCTTGCCTATCGAGTTATACTTAAGCTGTTTTTCAGAAACTACAGCTTGATTAATAGCGCTATCCATTATTAACCTCCGTATAGTTAATTGTTATAAAAATTCCGTCATTAAAATGAATATTAAGCCGTTCCTGGTGGTCGATATTAAATTCAACTATTTCTTTTTCTTCTAAAAATTCTTTAGCTTTATTTTCTGTAATAGGCTGCTGTTTAGTTTTTGGCGTAAAACTCTCAGCTAAAGAAAATCTTTTTATGGTTTTTACATTCTTAAAAATTTCCGGCTTAATTAACTCAAAAAATCTTTTTACAGTTTTCATTATTCCTCCCATTCTATTTTTACTTCTTTCCAATTAGCGTCTGCTTCGCCACTATCTTTGATGTCTTTAACTTCTTTTTGCAGCTCCGGGTGATTTTCTTTTAATATGCTAATTGCTCTTGAGGCTACAAACCTATGTCCGTCTTTAAGTTTTATTCTTGCATTGCCACAAACGGCTTTATCGTTATCATTCGCTTGAAGTAGTGTTTTAATCTCTTTTTCAATGTTTTTCTTTTCTTTATATAGCTCTGATGTTTTTTCTTTTATTTTCTCTAATCTTCTTAATTTTTCTTGATAGTCGTTTTCAAGCCAAAGGCTGTCAAGTAGATCATCAGACATCATTTCTTCATCAACATCAAAATCAATATAAGGCATTTCTTTCTTCTGAACCTTTTTCCAAAATTTTCTTTCTTTTTGTATCAATTCGCCTTGCTCTTCCGGAGTTGGTGTGCATTCGTATCTTTCCCAGTGCCTTCCACCGATAAAAGCTACTATTTCCCAATTTAGACCAAAAACTGTTGAGTAGTGATAACATTGAGGCTTATACATTTCTGGAACATCTTCTTCCCAATTTTTTCTTTGGTATTCGCTCGGATTTTTGAATTCAACGCCTTTTACTATCTTATTATTTTCATTAATTATTAATCTGTCGATAGTAGCTTGCATAAAAGGAAAAGCTTTTGAGCGAACCAGAAAAGGACATTTGATAATGTTATAGCCCTCTTTAAGATATTTCTCTTTATATCTTGTTGTGATGTATTTTTCAATTTTTCTACCCTCTATCATGCTTTCATTTTCTTCTATTTGAATAAGCCTATCTTCTGTTTTGCTCTGATATATTTCAATGATGTTTCTATAAGGGTTTTTCCCCATTACAACTGAAGCGTCTGAACCTCCTATGCCGTCTTTTCTTGCCATAAGCCACTCTTTTTCGTCTACTTCACTCAAATCAAGAACAATTTCTAAGTCCATATCTTCCAACTGCTCTTTAATACTTTTGATTTCCCTAAATAAAGTTATTGCCATTTAATTCACCTCCTTAATTATTTTTAATATTCTTTCTTATATCCATAATTTCTTTTTTGATATTATTAAACAATCTGTCTATATCTTTTTTGTCTGCATATTCTAATAAATCATTCATAGCTAGAGATTGTTCAAGATTGTGTTTCACTATTTTGACATCTAGCAATCTTTCGTTTAAATACTCCCTGTATTCGTCCACTACTACCTCCCTACCTTTATTAAAACAAACTATACTTATCATCATATTTTCTTTCTAGCTTATATGCGATATTATTTAGTTTAATCTGACTAAAATATTCTAAATCTTCCGAGTTTGCAGAAAGAAATATTTGATAAAGAAAAAGATTAAACAGCTTTGAGCTGAAAGTATTGAAATGATTCATATTAAGAGAAATATTGATATAATAATCAAGTATTGAATATGTAAAGGATCTATTTTCTTTATATTCTAATTTAATTTTTTCTTTCAGGTTATACTTTTTCTTGATGTCTTGAAAAAAATAATCCCTTAAAACATATTCTTTTCTAATAAACAACCTATCAAGAAAAGACTTGTCGTTATCTTGAAAACAATAACAACGATTATCTTTCTTGATGTTAGTTATTAGCTTTTCTATTTTCATTTTTTTCCTTTCAGCTCTCTAATTTCCTCATAGCTAAAACCCAACTCATCAATTAAATAGTTGATAAACTTAATTGACTTGTTCTTCTCATACACATAGTTGTAGATCATATTCTTCGAGACATTGAGTTTTTTGGCTACATTAGAATAACTCAACCCCTTTTCGTTAAGTTTATTCTGGACCTGGATTGTAAATTTACTCTTTTTCATAAACACCTCCTTTTTTTTGTCGGGTTCTGTATCCCGACCGGTTGGCTAATTCTTATCCATTATTTTTGTTTTCCATATATATATTATACTATCATTTGTTGTATCGTCAAGTTATATTTGTAATTTTCTTAATATTTTTTACATATATACCATTATTTATTGTGTTGTAATTTTTAAAATATTGTGTATATTTAAAAACATGGAAAAAATTGGAGAGAGATTAAAAGAAATTAGAATAAAAAACAATTTATCACAAAAAGATATGGCTAATAAGCTAAATATAGGCACATATCAAGCTTATCAAAGTTATGAAGCCGGGAGGTCTAATCCCCCGCTTGAAATCTTAAGAAAAATATCAAAAGAATTTGATATAGATCTTCATTGGTTAATAACAGGTAAACACTACTATGACAAAAAAATAATTAATAAAATAGAAAAATACTCTGATAATATAGATTTTTTAGAAGAAAACCCGGAAGTAAAAGAAGTAATTGACGATATTCTTAAGGATTTTAAGAGTTTATATAATAAAATAGACGATCTTAAAAAAGTTATCAATAAATTTAAGTAAATACTATTGAAAATTGTATTGTTTGTTATTACAATATAAAAAAAGGAGTGAATATGAAAAAATATTTTATTGTTTTATTGTTAATAGTGTTTTTGTTTTCTTGTGATGATAATCCAACAGAACAAACTAAAACTACAACTATTGATGACAACTATAAAGTTAATCAGTTTTATTTTAAAGATATTGTTGACAACGACAATGATGATTATATTTCTGAAGCGTTATTTTGTCTATATATTATTAATGATTATGAAACAACAAAAAATGTTTATATAGAAGTATTGTATAAGAAAAAATATGAAGAAGAATACTCGAGTGTTCTTGCAACATATTTTGATGTAGCTTTAGTTCCAGACCAGGAAAATCAATTTGAAAAATATATTGTTTGGGACGATTACGGTTCAGGTAGTAGCGAATATGATTTTCAAGCAAAAATATATAAAGCTAACAGCAATGAATTATTACAAAAAGACACTACATCTGAAAAGTTTGAAGAAAGTTCAACAGATTAATCACAATTCAGGGAGCTTATCAACAGCTTCCTGTTTTTTATCATCAATTATCTGGGCATAGATTTGAGTAGTTTCTATTGACTTATGCCCTAAAAGTTTTGATACTGTATAAATATCAACTCCGGAAGTCAAACACATTGTAGCAAAAGTGTGTCTTGAAGTATGATAAGTTACATTCTTTTTTATATTAGTCTTTTTTATTATTTTTTTTAAATAAATATTTACAGCTTTTCTAACGGGAAGGTCAAAAACTCGCCCCTCTTTTTTTATAGGTTTTATAAGATTTAATGCCGTTTTTGAAAGCGGTAAATATTCATAAGAAGTTGTCTTTTTTTGTCTAAAATGGATCTTATTATTTTCTATCATAGAGTAGTCCAATTTCATAATATCCGATAGTCTCAAGCCAGTATAACAAGAAAACAGAAAAGCCTTTTTAACATTTTTTTGTTTTGATGTATTTAGGTTTTTCACCTTAGATATTTCTTTTACTTCCATTTCTGTTAAATACACTTTTTTAGTTTCTTGTTTTTTTATACTTTTTATATTTTCCATTATATCATTTCTAATAAAATTATTTCTATATGCATATTTAATGATTCCTCGCAGACAATTAAAATATGTTCTTTTAGAATTTTTACTCAAATCTAAACTAATAAGATAATTTTTAAAACTGAGTATATCTGCTTGTGTAATATCTATTATCTTTATATTCTCATCAACTATGTTAATTAAGTGCTTCCAGGTGCTTTCGTATATAGACTTGCTTTTTACTTCACTTTTTTTTAAATTAAACAACTCCCTTAGTTTATATTTTTTTTTGAAGCTGTTTT
>CAZMFS010000111.1:0-6505 GCA_964565585.1 uncultured bacterium | reverse complement strand
GAGATATATTTTTAATATTTTGAATCAAAGGACAGATTATGAGGGTTATTTCAGGAAAATATAAAAGCAGAAAGATTTTATCCGGTGATCATAAACAACTACGTCCAACACTGGATAGAGTAAAACAAACAATCTTTGATATATTATTTAATTACATTGATATTAAAAATAAAACAGTTCTTGATGGTTTTGCAGGAACGGGTAGTCTCGGTATTGAAGCTATCAGTAGAAAAGCTTCAAAATGCTATTTTGTTGATAGTCATTATAACTCTATTCAAATTATTAAAAAAAATATTAGAAATCTGGGAATTGATAAAAAATCTGTTGTAATAAAAACAAATTTTTATAAATTTATAGAAAAATCTGAGAGTTTTGAATGTTTCGATCTTATTTTTTTAGATCCCCCCTATCACCAGGAGCATATAAGTAAAATACTTAATGATAAAAAAATTTCAAATATATGTAAAAAAGGGACTATAGTTGTTGCTGAAGTTGATAAAAATTATACTATTTCATATAATGATAACTGGGAGGCAATTAATCAAAGAGAAATATCCAGTACTATGGTTTATTTTTTAAGAAAAAGGAAAGGTTAAGATGTTGAAATCAAAGAAAGGGATATATCCGGGTACTTTTGATCCAATTACCAAGGGGCATATAAATATTGTTAAAAGAAGTCTTAAATTTTTTGATAAGTTGATAATCGCTGTAGCAGAAAATAAAGAGAAGTCACCGCTTTTTGAAGTAGAAGAAAGAGTAGAGATGATCGAGGAGATTTTTGAAGACAATGATGATATAAAAGTAGTTGGATTTGATACTTTACTTGTAAATCTGGCAAGAAAGCTTGATGTTAAGGTTGTAATAAGGGGGTTACGTGCTGTAAGTGATTTTGAGCATGAACTTCAGATGGCTTTGACCAACAGGCAGCTTTGTAAGGAGTTTGAGAGTCTATTTTTAATGCCTTCAATTGAATATGTTTATCTAAGTTCTTCAGTAGTAAAAGAGATTGCTTCAAAAAATGGGGATCTTTCTAAATTTGTAACTGACAATGTAGAAAAAAGATTGAATGATAAATTTGAGAAATAAATTGACTGAACTCCTGTTTATATATAAAATATAAGAGAATGGATTAATTTAAAGGGGTATCTATGAAGCTTGTTATTGGATATGGTCGTAATCAAAAGGACTGGGATAATATAAGGCAACTAATATCTAAATATGAAGATATTACTTCAAATTATGATATACAAATAACGAGAAATAAAGATGAATTAAAAAATGAAATAGTAGATGCAGATATTTTTTTCGGATATAAACTGAATAAAGAGCTTTTTTTGAAAGCCAATAATTTAAAGTGGATTCATCTATCATCTGCCGGGGTTGATCATTCGTTGTATCAGGAAAATATCAATTCCGATGTTATTATTACTTCGGCTAAGGGGATACACGGACCTTATATTGCGGAGCATGTTTTGGCTTTCATTTTCTATTTTTCAAAAGCTTTTGATCAATTAATTCAGAAACAGCAAAATCATAAATGGGATAAAAAAGATATTGTAAACAAACAATTTTTAATTAGAGATAAAAAAGCATTAATCCTAGGATTTGGAAATATTGGAAGGGAGATTGCCAAAGAGCTAAAAAAGTATAATATAAAATGTTATGGAGTAAAAAATACTGTAAAAAGAAGAGAAATAAATGGGGTTGATATATTGAAAATGAAAGAAATAGACCAAATTTTAAAGAAAGTAGATTTTGTTATAGATATCTTACCCTTAACGGATGAAACAGAAAATATAATAGATAGGGGTTTTTTAAAGCAGATGAAAGAGGGGAGTATCTTTATAAATGTTGGAAGAGGGGAACATATTGTTGAAAAAGATCTTTTGGAATATAGTGGACATCTTAGAGGAATCGGATTGGATGTGACACCTGTTGAACCTCTCAATGATGAATCTAAAATATGGGATTTAGATAATGTTCTCATTACCCAGCATACTTCCGGTGATTTTTCAGATTATCTGGAAGTTACTACAGAGCTTTTTTTAAAAAATCTTGAGAGATGGGATAAAGGTAAAAATTTATTCAATATAGTTGATAAAAAGAAAGGATACTAAAGGAGGATTTATGCCTAACATATTAGATTTATATGCCAGAGAAGTACTTGATTCCAGGGGGAATCCAACCGTTGAGGTTGAAGTAGTCACAGAAAGTGGTGCATACTCAAGAGCAATTGTACCTTCGGGGGCTTCTACCGGGGAACATGAGGCACTTGAATTAAGAGATAAAGATAAGAATAGATATATGGGTAAAGGGGTTTTAAAAGCAATTGACAATGTAAATGAAATTATAGCTCCTGAAATAATTGGAATTGATGTTACAGAACAGAGACTTATCGATGAGATAATGATCGATCTGGACGGAACCGAGAAGAAAGAAAATCTAGGTGCCAATGCAATATTAGGAGTTTCTATGGCGGTTATGAAGGCAGGTGCGAACTTTTTAGGAATGCCTTTATATCGATATATTGGGGGGATAACACCTCATGAGCTTCCAACACCGATGATGAATGTTTTGAATGGTGGAGAACATGCAGATAACAGTGTAGATTTTCAGGAATATATGATTGTTCCAAATAAAGCAAAATCTTTTTCAAAAGCACTACAAATGGCAACAGAGGTTTTTCATAATTTAAAAAAAGTTATGCAGGATAAGGGATACCATACATCTGTAGGTGATGAAGGAGGTTTTACCCCAAATTCTGATAATAATAGGGAACCTCTTGATATACTTATTGAAGCTGTTGAAAAGGCCGGTTACGTACCTGGAGAAGAAATATTTTTAGCCCTGGATGTTGCTTCAAGTGAATTTTATGAAGATGGAAAGTATAATTTAAAAGGCGAAAATAAAAAATTAAGCAGCCAAAAATTAATTGATTATTATGAAAATCTAATTTCGGATTATCCTATTATTTCAATAGAGGATGGCTTAGCGGAAGATGATTGGGATGGATGGAAAAAGATGACATCACGATTAAAAAATAAGATTCAACTGGTCGGGGACGATCTTTTTGTAACTAATGTAGATAGATTAAAAAAAGGTGTTGAACAGGATATAGCTAATTCAATCTTAATAAAAGTTAATCAAATCGGAACAATTTCTGAAACATTGGATACTATTGAACTTGCAAAGAGAAACAACTATACCACTGTAATATCTCATAGATCCGGTGAAACAGAGGATACAACTATTGCTGATATGTCTTTTGGTCTTAATTTGGGACAGATTAAAACAGGGTCACTATCAAGATCAGAGAGAGTAGCAAAGTATAACCAGTTACTCAGAATCGAAGATCAGCTCGAAGGAATAGCAGCTTATAAAGGTATAAAATCGATGTATAATATTCAAAGGTAGGATTAAAAATGGGAGAAAACTTTACTGTACTTGTAGTAGATGATGAAGAAGCCCTAAGAGAGATACTGGAAGAAATATTAACTGATATGGGCTATAAGGTTTTAACTGCAGAAGATGGGTATGTAGCATTGAACATAATAAAAAAAGAGGATCATATCGATATTGTTTTAACAGATATTAAAATGCCCAGAATGGATGGGCTGGAACTTGTAAAAAATATTAAATCCGAAAAATCCGATATAATTCCAATAATGATGACAGGATACATAGATTCGGATATTCTTGTTTCAGTACTTAGAGCAGGTGCTTATGATTTTATTCCAAAACCTTTTGATGCTCAGGCAGTGAAAATGATTCTTGAAAGAAGTGTTAAAAAGAGAAAAATGGTTTTGGAAAATAAACGTCTTATGCAAAAATTAAAAAAAGCAAATGAAAAATTGAAGGAACAGAGAAGGAAACTGGAGAAGAAGGTCTGGATAGGGGACAAAATACTTGAGAAAAAGTATAAAGAACTAAAATATATTAACGATACAATGGAGAAGATCAATACAACAATGGATTATAGAAAAACAATACATTTTATACTAAATGTGGTTCAGAAACTAATAGGATCGAATAGAGCATCGGTAATGCTTCTTTCAGAGGATGGTAAAAAGTTAAAAGTGGCTGACATGATAGGAAGAAGTATGGTAAATGAAGAAATGAAAATTGGAGAGGGAGTTGCAGGTTGGGTTGCAAAAAATAAAGAGATGCTTTATGTGAAGGACGCAGAAAAAGCAGATCCGGAAATTAAAAAAATGCTAAATAGAAATCGATATAAAGCTAAATCTTTTGTTTCTTTACCTCTTACTACTGTCAAAAGAGGACTTATTGGAGTTTTAAATGTTACAAGTAACAGTTCCAACAAAATTATTACAGAAGATGAAGTTGATATATTAAAAATATTTTCCCAGCAGGCTGCTGCGGGAATAGAAACTTCCTTGACATATGAGGAGTTAGAAGATCATTATCTTCACACAATCAGAGCTCTTTCAAATGCAATTGAGGCAAAAGATGAATATACCAGAGGGCATGCAGAAAGAGTAACAGATATTTCTGTTAAACTGGCAAAAGAAATAGGTTATGAAAAGGATGAGATAAGAACATTGAAGTTTGGCGGAATATTACATGATATTGGGAAAATAGGTGTTCCTGCATATATATTAAGTAAACCTTCTAAACTTACGGACAAGGAGTATGATTTGATGAAAAGGCATCCCGAAATAGGTGAGTCTATAGTAGAGGATGTTGAATTTTTAAAGCCGTGTTTAAAAATAATTAGGAATCACCATGAAAGAATTGATGGAAATGGGTATCCGGATGGGTTAATCGGAGAGCAGATCCCCGGTCTTGTAAAAATATTAACTATAGCAGACTCATTTGATGCTATGACCACAGATAGACCCTATAGAAAAGCTCTTTCTCTTGAGGAAACAAAAAGGAGACTGTTAAAAAATGCAGGTGCACAGTTTGACGAGAAGCTTGTGAAGCTATTTGTTAATAAGGTAATTCCAAAAATTGATGATGTATAATCTGGAGGATTTATGCAAATAGAATCTGAAAATATTAATAAAAATTATGTTGTGTTGTATTTAAAAGGCAAACTGGATTCAAGTGCTGAAAATATTATAAAAGAAGAGGCTAATAAGTTTTTAAAAAAGGATAAAAATATTATAATGGACTTATCAAAAATAAGTTATATTAATAGCTCGGGATTAGGTATACTAGTATCTATTTTAAAAAAATCAAAAAGCATGGGGTTAAAACTATATCTGGTTAATATCCAATCATATGTTAAAGAACTGATCAATTCATCTCAATTAAATCGGATTTTCAACATAGAAAAAGGTATAGGGGATATTCTAAAAAAGGGTAGTTAGGAGGATTTATGGAAGAATCAATAGAAACCATAAAAAAACTTATAAATGATATTAGAAGTAAAATTAACAGCGAATCAATGGATAGGGATAAAAATTCGCTAAATGAAAAGTTAAATGATATTGAGAGAAAATTTGTTAATTTAAATGATAGTGTAATTGATATTGAAAAAAGTGTCATTCCCGAACATGCCAAATATTTTGAAAAATTGAATCAAAAATATGAATTTGAAGAACAGGATTATGACCGGCTAAAAAAAGAATATTCTAAGATTATTAAGTACTCAAGAAAAATACTGGACAATAATTATAAATTGCTTGACTCCATTGATAAATTAATAAAAGAGATGGACGGGATTTTAAATAAGAAAAGCGAAAAAGAAATCGAGAAGGAAATAGAAAAGATCAAAAATTGTATTGAAAAGATGAACAATAGTTAAATAAAGATCAAATTATTATATCAAAATTTTCAAGAAGGAACAAAATGAAACTTTTAGGAATTGACTGGGGTAAAAGCAAGATAGGCATTGCTTTAAGTGACAAAGAATGGAGTATAGTTACCCCTCATAATGTTATTGATTATGATAAAAATTCATTTAAAAAAATTAAGTCCATAATAGATAACTACAATATCGAACACGCTGTAATTGGATTACCCTTATCAATTTATGAAAATAAAATAAAAAGAGAATGGGAAGGATTTAGATTTTTTGAAAAATTAAAGAGTAAAATTGATATAGGGATATCCTGGTGCAATGAGAAGTACAGCTCCAATAGAGCTTTTGAAAGATTATCCGATATGCATATGAAGTACAGTGAAAAAAGAAAAAAAATTGATAAAACTGCAGCATGTATAATTCTGGAAAGATTTATCGATAAGAAAAAGAATAAAAAAAATGTAATAATTGCTATTTCAGGAAATATTGGAACCGGAAAAACTTTTGTTGCTAAAAAATTAAAAAAGATTACTAATGCAAAAATAATCGATATGGACAAGATTTCCAAAAAATTGACAGAGAAAAATAATAGAGGTTATGAAAAAATAGTTGCCCATTTTGGAAATGAAATTTTAGATGATAATAATTGTATAAATAGAAAAAAACTCAGGAAAATAGTTTTTAATGATAAAAACAAACTTAAGAAGCTAAATAAAATTTTACATCCATTGATTATTG
>CAZMFS010000110.1:0-6538 GCA_964565585.1 uncultured bacterium | reverse complement strand
ATGACCTCCTCCTAATATAATTGGAAAAAAATTATTGCCCAATATTTTAGCTATCCCACTTGACATTTCTTTTTGTGCTTTTAATAGTTTCTGGCCCTTACAGTAAAAATTTCCACAATCATAAATCCGTGTCTTTCTATCAAAATTTACCGGCAAATTAGCAAGTTCTTTTCTTATATGATCAGGACCATTACTTGCACCGGTCCTTCCTTTATTTCTTTTTACTCCTTCATCGCATCTAAAACCTACAATACCAAATTTTTTCATATTATTATCTATTTCAATATTATTATTAATATCCCATTTTCTAATTATCTGATGCCACCTAAAAGAGTTATAATCGTTTAAAGAATCAATTCGTCCTTCCCATAAATCTTTTTCGGGGCAATCATAATATTTCATACATTCTCCTCCTTAAATCTTTCATTTAATTATTTCATACAAAAGCCAGATAAAATCACCTTCAAGTTTTCTTAAATCATACAGTTTCAGTTCAATTTTATCCTGTAAATCCAAAATACCATCTGCAATTAGCATTTTATTTAAGCTTTTATTTCCTGTCAACCTAGGAGAGAAAACTATACTCAGCATATCAACCATCCCTTCCCTAAGCAGTGTTCCATTTACTCTTCCATCTGAATCTATCCTAATTTTATGGAAATTATATTTACCTCTTAGTATCTTAAAAAGACTACTAAAGTCATAATTCTTTTTACCCATACAAATATAATTTATTTTTAAATCATCTAATAATTTTAAATATTTTTTAGCTGTTCGCTCTGTTACAACAGCCAAAGGTTTATCATTCCACCATCTCTGTTCACATATCAATTTCCAGTTATGTTTTGTTAAAACACCGCTTTTATCCAAGACAATTATGGTTTGGTCATTATAATTATCTACTTCTTTATTTAAATCCCTCAATTCAGAACATAAAAGTGTATCAGCATCTGTTATCATTGCATCAATATCCCAGCCGGTTAAAATCCTATAATATAAAAAATTTTGTTTCTCTATCCATTCCACTCTGCCATCTACACTCATCTCCGAGTGGATTATAATTTTAGGGCGCATAAATCCTCCTATAGATAATTCAATACTTCAATTATACACTCTATCAAGGTTGTATAAAATCTTTTAATTTGTATATATTAATAATTTCTTCTACTAAACAACCCTATTTTTTAGAAAACCTCCACTATTTCTGCATTCGCTCGATTAATAATTGATTTTTTTAAAACTATTATATAAATTTGTAGCAGTTTTCGGACCAATATTACTAAAATCATGACCCTCAACAACTTTTTCTCTAAACATTTTATAAATCCATTTTTTTATCAATAATGAATATTTTTTCTAATGATGCAAAATATTCATTACTTCTTAACCCCGAATCGATTTTTCTATATGCAAATAATATTTCTTTATTTTTTCGATATTTATTATAATAAAACCAATTTAATTATTTTTTTTCTTTATGCTACATAATTCTTTTATCTTATCACTATCAATTTTAGAAGCAATGTCTTTTATAATAATAGTTTTAGCAGTTTCAGGTTTGCCGGTTAATAAAATATTAAATTTTACTATTTTATTTTCTATTCATTTAATATAATATTTTAACTTACAATTTAAATCATTTTCTTAAAAAAAATAACAACATTTGAATTTTTAATTTTATTAAAAAATATTATAATATATCTTTAATAAATAAATGAAAGTGGGAGTTATGAATACAAATACCGTAAATAAAGCTTTTACTTTTGTTGAGAAAATAAACAAACAGGATTTAAAAACTCTGATTAAATTAATGGATAAAAATTATCAATAATAGTTTTTGAAAACGAACCTGAAGTAGATAAAAATGTGATGAAAATGCCTGGATAAGTTATTTTGATATCTGTTTAAACTACATGATACATATTTGTCGGTATTCTGTTAAAAAAATACAGTAGCATTTATAGAAAGAACACTGGTTCCCACCTTAAAATTCCAAAATATATAGAATTTAAAAAACCAATCATTTTTGCTTCTACAGTCAAAAATCACAAAATTACAAAATACCAGATTCTAAAAGATACTTTCAAAAACCATAAATCAGTAAACTTAAAGGAAGAATATATAGTTTAAATATTTTATTTCATTGCTATAAAATGATTTATAGTAATTCGTGAAATTTTACATTTTTTTCTTGACATTCGTGATTTATTTCACTAATATTTATCTAAACAAAGTTAAAGAAGGAGGTCGGTCATGAAAAAAGTTCTAATTTCTCCAAACAAATATTTACAAGGTCCGGCTATATTAAAAGACCTCGATCAATTACTAGAAAATTTTAAAAACTACATTTTTACAATTATTGACCCGAATATCAAACACATTGTTCAAAAGCAGTTAAAAATCGGAAAATAGTCAAAGAGTTACCATCTTCCTTCCCTTATAATCCCCATGGAGGGGTAAATTTCCCTTCCCCACCCCTCCTTCTTCTTATTTTGAAGTTTTATAAATCGATAAATAGAGCATAAATATTTAAAAAATTTTATAAATTAGCTTTTATTTTTGTATAAATTATATTTTTTACCAAATTGGGAGATAAACTCCACCCCCAAAAGCCTCAGGGTATAACTTACTGGCAGAGTAATAACAGAGCTTATGTAGGGGATAAGCAGTAAAATAAAAATTAAGCAGCAGCTCATGAATCCTAAAGCAAGAATTAAAGCACTAAAAAGCAAATAAATTAACACATACAATATCCCATATATGAGAAAACTAATGGGATGTTTATAATATAATTTCAAAAACATTTTCCAGGCTTTTAGTATGTTTAAATCGTGTTTATACATAATTGGAACGATAAAATTATCTAAAAAGAGATAAACATACCCTATTAATAAAACGCAAAAAATTGAAAACAATACAAGGAGTATAAAATTCCATACTGCCATTCCGGATCGTATTTCCATAGTATTAGGATTAATTGATGTTAAGAAAAATAAACCAACAATCCCTGCTATCAGTAATACACAGAATATACTAAACAAAAACCTCCATACAAAAAGAGTATTCCCCTGCTTTGAATATTTTTTCCAGGGATTTTTTATCTTCAATGAATCGTTTAATACATTATCTAAAAAAACAAATTTCGCTCTCGAAGATACCCATAGCAAAACAAAGTAAAGAATTAAAACAAATAATATTGAAAAAAGTGCAAATATAAACCATATTGGATTTGATTTTAACCATTGAATAACAGAATCAATTTTATAAGTTGCTGAATTTATATCAAAATCATCTATTTGATACTGAAAACCATTCCCCGTAAAAAAAAATTTACCTGATAAACCAGCAAGAAAAGCGGCAAATCCAATTATAAACCATTTTTTTATACTAAAATTTTCAAAAAGAGATTTTTTCATTTTACTAAATGCTTGTTCAAAACATTCCAGATATGATATATCCATAATATCCCCCTTTAATATTTACACTTATTAGACAAATGAAAACACGTCAATGTTTCATTAAAAATTAGCATGGGTAAAGATTTATGTGAGAAACAATAAGACTATTTATTTTTTGAGATGAAAGTAGATCCTATTGGTTATGAATTTCTCTCTTTCAAGAAGAGTTTTCTTTATTTCGGAGGTATTACTATAATCATTCTCCGAATTTATTATTTTATCTTTTTCTTTAATAGATATGTTCTCTTTACTATCATCTTTTTTATCTGACATACTAACCCTACCCTATTTATGTACTTTTTTTCTGTTTTTTGATATCATATTTTTAATTTTCTCTTCTATCTCTTCCCTTAAAACAGGTTTCAATAAAATTTCAACTTCCTCAATTTCATCAAAATGATAAAAAGAACCTGTACATAATATTACATAGGGAGAATAATTCAGATTATTTACTACTTCTAACCCGTTTAAATTAGGCATTTCTACATCCAGGATTAAAAGATCAGGTTTTTCTTTGTTTATATGTTTCAGAGCTTCTTCACCATCTCTTGCCCTACCTGTCAGGTTAATTTCATTAAAGCTATTAACAATCCTTTCCAATCTTTCAAGATAATAGATATTATCATCCGCAATAAAGGTATTAAGTGTCATATTCCTCCTTTTAAAAAATAAATTTATCAGCATATCCTTAAGGTTTTTCATGTGTTTATTATACCTTCACAGCGATATTATTTCAAACAAGCACGTTATTACATCTGAATAATTTTCATTGTTATTATTTGTTTTTTTTTAGTATTATTTAGATATGTAGTAAAATTTAAATATAGTGTGTTGTAAATATAGGGTTATAAACTGTAGATTATTGAACAAGAACTGTAGAAATTATTTATATTAGAATTTATATAAAAAAGAAAATAAGAGCTATAAAAAGAAATTTAAAGAATTATAAATTGCTGATTAATCCTCTATCCCGAGTTTTTTCTTTACCGCGTTCATATATACTCTTCCAACATTCAACTTCGTATGTTCTCCATCATCAAGAACACACTCATAATCTACAGAGTTTCTTCTTTTTAGTTCTTTAACATGATTAATATTAACTATATATCTATTATGAATCCTGACAAATGTATCCTGCGGTAATTTATCCTCCAACTCTGATAATGTTGAATTGTAGGAATAATGCTTATTTTCTGTATAAACAAATAATAAGCTTTTGCTGGATTTTATATATAAAACATCATCTTTGTCTAAAAATTTATAACTTCCACCGCTTTTTACAGTTATCTTATTTATATTGTCTTTATTTGTTTTTTTATAAACCTCTGTATTCACGAATCGTTCTAGTTTGTTTAAAGCTTTTTCCAAGCGATCCTTTGTAACAGGTTTCAGTAGATAATCAACACAATCAACATCAAAAGCGTCAGCCGCATATTCTTTATATCCGGTAGTAAATATAATATATGGATCAAAATCCAGTTCGGAAATTATTTCAAATCCTGTAATCCTTCCCAGTTCAATATCCAGAAAAAGAAGATCCGGTTTAATTTTTTTTATCTTTTTTAGTGCCTTTTCTCCATTTAATTCTTCTCCTACAATATTTAAATTATCATAATCAGAAACTATCCTCTTGAGCCTGTTCAGTGCAATCTGGGAATCTTCAACTATAAATACATCAAACTTCATATGGAATCTCCATTTTTACCTTTACCCCTGTTTTCTCTCTATTTTTAATATTAAAATAATAGCTTTCAAAATACAATTCCATTCTTTTTTTGATACTATTTAACCCGAAACTCTTCTTTTTATCTAAGTTGCTTTCTTTAAAGCCTTTACCGTTATCTAATACTTCAATTGATAAGGTATCATTATATTTATTAATTTCAACTGTTATCTTGCCTTTTTTGTTTTCTAAATTTCTTATCCCGTATTTGATTGAATTCTCAACGGGTATTTGAATCATGAAGGGAAGAACCCTGCTTTTTAACAATGAATCATCAATAACAAATTCATAATCAAATATATCACCGTATATCAATTTGTTTATATCTAAATAATACTGCAAATTATCGAGCTCCTTTTTTAGAGGAATAAATTTCTTACCACTTATATCAAGAATGCTCCTGTAAAGATTAGAGAGCTCATAGGTTACTTTATCAATTTTGTCGATGTCGTTATTAAAAGCCAGCTCCGAAATAGCGGTTAATGAATTTGATAAAAAATGAGGATCTACTTTAGATCTTAGTAGCTTCAATTTATTTTCTGTTTCAAGCCGTTTTTTAGCTTCTCTTGTTTCATAGAGTTCATTTCTCAAATATTTATATATCAAATAAATCGAGGTAATTATCAAAACCAATATTAAATTATTTATAAATGAATGCAGTATAAAACGGGAATGAAAAACAAACCAGAACCAGTAGCGAAGGAGCAGAAGACTAAAAACTGTAGAAATTAAATATACAATAAATACTAAAGCAATATTCTGATATTTTTTATTAATCCTTTTTTGTATAAATTTTTCCCCAGCCAAATATAAAAGCAAAAAAATATTTCCAAAGGTATAATATCTAATTAGAAGGTCCTTCAAACTACCCAAATTAGGCAAATTTAAGGACATAACATAGGATAAGATAAATATGCCAATCTGAAACAAAACAAATTGGAAAATCTTTTTAAATAAACTACTACTTTTTAAGATATAATTTTTTACCTTCATTTTTATACAAAATCCTCGCAAAAATTGACCATTTGGATTTTTGGTCAACTTTTAAAGTTTCATTTATATACTTGTAGGTTTTATTCTTTTTATTAAGTCTGTTATATAAAACTGCAAGCATATAATAACATCTTTGTCTGAAATCCTTTTCTAACTTATTTGAACTAACCTTAAATTCAAAAGAATATTCACTATGAAAACTGCGAAATTCCCTCCAGTACCTTGTAGTATAGCTTATTTTTTTTCTTTCAATTATTTTAGCAATCTTCTTAAAATCCTTTTCGCCCTGTTTCAATCTATTAACGAAATCTGGCAATCTTAAACATCCAATTGCTCTAGTATACAATACACAGATCTTATTATC
>CAZMFS010000109.1:0-6558 GCA_964565585.1 uncultured bacterium | reverse complement strand
TAATCAAAAGAAGCATAAATAAAAACAGAGCGATACTTGTTGTAGGTAAACTATTAGCTGGAGTTACTATATGATATAAAACGGTAAAAACAATTGCTGAAACAAGATTAGCTCCCGGTCCTGCAAGAGAAACAAGAAGTTCCCCTTTTTTATAATCTCTAAAATTTGCTGGGTTAACAGGAACAGGTTTTGCCCATCCTACTACAAAAGGTGCTCCCAGCAAAATTAAAAGTCCAGGTACCATTATTGTTCCAAATGGATCTATATGTTTAATCGGATTTAAAGTTAACCTTCCTTCATAATACGCAGTTTTATCACCCATTTGATATGCAGCGTATCCATGAGCAGATTCATGAATAACAATTGCATAGAGAAGTGAAAATATCTGCAGAGGAATTAAAGCATAATTACTCATTTAAACTGTCTCCTTTCAATTTATTATTTAATTTTATATAATTCATGATCAATAAAAATATTTAATATCTCCCTGTCAATTTCATTTTTTTCTGCTGCTTTAAGCATGATATCAAAAGCCTTTTTATTTTCAATTCTTTTTTTATAGGGTCTATCACTTGCAGTTAAAGCATCATAAAAGTCAGCTACAGCAAGAATTTTTCCACCCAGAGGAATTTCATCTTCAGTTTTTCGATCGGGATACCCCTTACCATTTAATTTTTCGTGATGGGATGAAGCAATTTCTGTAACATTTTTATACTTATCAATAAAAGGCATCTGATTCAAAAGCTTTCTTGTAATAACTACATGGTTATTCATTATCTCTCTTTCTTTTTGGGTTAGTGTCCCTTTTTTTATAGAAAGCTTCTTATACTCATTATCGGTTATATATCTCTTTTTTTTATTTGAAGAATTAATATAGCGATCATTATAAATCTTTTTTAGCTGTTTTATTTGCTTCTTATCAATCGGTTTGCCCTGTATATTTAAATCTTTTATGAATTTTGCGTAATTGTCAATTTTTTGTTTTTGTTTTTTCAATTCAGCTTCATCGATTTTATTCTTTAAAAATTTTATATTCAGGTCTTTCTTGTATAACTCCATTCTCATCTTAATACCGGTATATCCTGTTTCAGTAGATTCAAGTTTAGTTGACTTGTTCATAACATTTACCGGTATCACAACCTTACCTACATCATGGAGCCAAGCTGCCATATTCAGCTCATCCAACTCATCTTTGTCAAACTCAATATTTTTATATTTACCATAATCAATTTCATTAATTTTTTTTGCAATCTGAATTGTATAATTAGCAACCCTTTCTGTATGCTTCTTATTATAAGGGGTTCTTTCATCGATAGCTGTAGCCATAACCTTAACAAAGGAATTAAATAGATTTTCAATATCTTTAATTAATTGTGTTTTGGTAATTGTAATAGCAGCCTGAGAGGCAAGTGAATAAATAATATTTTCATATTCTTTTGCAAAAGGGATCACATCTCCATTTTCATTTTGTGCATTAATTAACTGAAGAACTCCTATAATTTTATCCTCATGATTTTTCAAAGGGGTACACAGAAAAGATTTGGAACGATATCCAGTTTTCTTATCGTATTTAATAGGTCCTGTAAAATCAAATTCCTTGTTCTTGTATACATCTTTTATATTAATTACCTCTCCCGTAAGAGCCACATAGCCTGAAACAGTATTCTTGTTTATTGGAACAGGTGGCAAATTAATCGGCTTATTTGTCGTACCTCCCAGTTTTTTGTTTTGGGTATCATTATAAAGTATTTCAAACTTTAAATGATCTTCTTCTACCAGATACAGGGTTCCAGCATCAGCATTAGTGAAAGTTTTGGCTTCCTGTATAATCATTTCAAGTAATTTGTTTATATTTTTTTCAGCACTTAATGCAATACCGATTTGAGAAAGCCGGTTTATATGTTTAACAAATTTATCAGAATATTTTTCAATTTCCCTTGTAATATTATCTATCATGCTATCAAGGGCTTTATCATATATACTTTCTTTCATTCCTTCTCCCTGTAATAAAATTTTAGCCTTCTGTCCTTAAATATATTGTTCCTATCTGTTACATATTTGTTATCAGAATCTTCTGGGTTTATTTCATGAAATTTTAATTTTTTAGATTTATCCACTTTAAGTAAATACTCACCTTTAGGATTTGTTAATACACTTTGTCCCGTAAATTCCAGACCTCTTTCTTTTCCAATCCGGTTTGCTGTTATACAAAAGACTCTGTTTTCTATTGACCTAGACGGCATAACACTCTGGCAGTATGGAAGAACTAAATTTGCAGGATGTGCTATTATCTGTGCACCTTTTAGAGCAAGGGTTCTTGCAGCTTCGGGAAATATCCAATCAAAACAAATCATCAACCCTATTTTTACCCCATCAATTTCAAATACTGGGAATCCCGATTCCCCCTCTATAAACCTATCTTTCTCATTTAAAAATAAATGAATTTTCCTGTATTTGCCGACAAATTCCCCATTATGTACAATTACGGAAGTATTGTAATAATTATTTTTTTCTTTTTCGGCCATTCCCCATACGATAGTACAATTTTTCTCCTTTGATATCTTTTTAAACTGCTGAACAGTAAAGCTTTCGGGAACATGTTCCGAATATTTTTTTACTTCTTCAATTTTTAACTTATATCCTGTTGTAAAGAGTTCGGGAAGGACTACCAGATCAAAATTATAATCCCTTATTGTGTTATAAAAATCTTCAATATTTTTATCAATATCATTTAAGGCAATATCGCCCTGATAAAATCCAGCCTTCATATTTAAATATTATCACAAAATATGATTTATTCAATTTAAATCTGGATTCAGTACTAATAGTCACTGTTTCTGTGTGAGTATGTATTTAAAAATTTTTTACGAGATTTTAGAATTTCGAAATTTGATGGTTATCCCCTATTATTTGAACAAAATCATTCATTTAAAACTCGCACTTTTAAAATTATATTAATTTTTTGTTCCTCCTACTTTTAAGCCTTTTAAAAGTTTATTTGAAATTATATGATAAAAAATATTCTCTATTCTTTCAATTCCATAATTATTTTTTATAATTTTTTTATAATATCACTTATATTAAAAATAAATTTTTGATTATACCCTTACAAATACTTGGACTTTTATCTAAAACCAAGTTTTCTTTTAATTCTTCCTCTTATGAGAATGAAAAGATTCATTATATTAATATAATTTATTGAATATTTGAATTATAACTCTTCAATTTGGTTCAGGCAATTAAGGATCTAATACAATCGAAATTCGAAGCTGAAAAAAGAGCGCTAACGCTATTTTGATAGAATTTCTATTTTGCAATATATGACATAATTGATTTAATCTTTTATAAGAAACTTTTTCAGTTCCATAATGTTATTTACCATATAATCCGGCTCATGATTAATAAATTCATCTCTATTATTATATCCGTATTTTACTGCTATACAGTCAATTTTATTATCTCTTGCTCCTTTTATATCATAAAATCTATCACCTATCATAACAGTACTTTCTAAACAATAACTACCCATCTTTTTAAGTGTAATCTCGATAATATCTGTTTTGGTCAAATCTTCATTCTCCAAATTACTTCCCTCAACAATATCAAAATATTTGTAAAGATTGTAATTTTTTAATATTTTTTGAGCAAAAGGTTTTGGTTTAGAAGTTGCGAGCCCAACTTTCTTTCCGTTCTCACTTATTTTCTTTAGCAGATGATCAACACCACTATACAAGGTATTTTCAAATATTCCATGATTTTTATAATACTCTCTAAAAAAACTCACAGCAAAAAGTCTTTCTGACTTCGATAAATTATAGTGCTTAAATACCTTGTTTAATGAATTTATTCCTATAAATTGTTCAAATTCATCGCAGTTCTTTACTATTATTCCAAGTTTTTTGAATGCGTGTACAAAGGAGTTTTTTATTCCGTTTTTTGAATTAATAAGAGTTCCATCCAAATCAAAAAGTATATTATTGTATTCTTTCATCGCTTCTCCTTTTGGCTACTTCAAATTAAAATTTATATATTCAAATGAAACCATATTTGCTAAAAAAACGGTGCCTGCCTCATAAAATTTTATTCCATCATTATAGGCTTTTATAGCATTTATTTCAAGAATTACCGGAGATATATCGTGTCTTTTCCCCACTTTTTCGGCCTCTTTTCTGGATTTGCTTAGATGGACAAAATTCCTGTTTTTCGGAAGTAACCCCTTCTTTTTGATAGAGGGGAGATTTCTCTTAGCAGTTCCGTGAAATAAACACTTGGGAGGTTTAACCTCTTTGTAATCAGGGTTTATCCCCTCAATACTGTGCCCATAATTAGCCCTTATATATTTTTTATCAATAATAGAAAATCGATTTTTAGAATCATTTTTTACTACATCAAGAACTTCTTCTCTTGTTATTGAGCTGAATTTTGATTTTAAACTAGCTATAAACTTTTTTATATTAATAGTGCCATCCGGATTTATTTTTAAATTAAATTTTTCAGGATGGTGTCTGAGAATATATGACATTGTTTTGGATAGTTTTATTCTATCCATATCAACAGGTTAAATGAAATCCAGCTGCAATATTTTTCTCATTTCTTTTCTCATTAAAAGTTTTTACAGCTTTCTGGGTTTTTTGATCTATCACTTTTATTCCTCTTTTATTTAATTTTTCAATCAAATTCTGCGGGACTTTCATAACTCCCGAGTTACCTGTTCCTATTATAATAAGATTTGGTTTCTTATTCAAGACCCAATTTAAATCTTCTAAATGGAGGAAATGACCTTCTTTACGCCACCAATTTGATTTTATTTCATTTTCAAATATTAAAAGATCGGAAGTGTATTTTTTGCCATCGATTACAATTTTTCCAAATTCATAATTTTCAATTTTCATAATACCTCCTTTTAATTTTAGATATTTTTGAAACAAAATCAAATTTGTACGTATATATAAACAGAGTTTGAAATAACCAAAATATGAAAATAGGCACCTTCCCTTTCTTGCCTCCCTGATTAAAAGGGAGGTTCCGCCTATTTTTTCATCTAAATTTACATACTATCTATCAAATCTTCGGTTTTTATTATTTTAACCCCCATGTTCTTAAAATTTTCTACAGCTTTCTTCGATTCTTCCTTATCTATCCCCGTGATGGCATCCTCAACTAAATAAATTTGAAATTCGAGATCGGAATTTTTTTTAATCTTATAAAAAGCATTTATTGCCGCTTTTATGCAATAGTCAGTGGTAAAACCTACAATATATATTTTTTCAACACTGTTTTTTTCAATTAAGTATTTCATAACCGGAAAAAAGTTTGGATTTGCTTCTACACTGTAATCATTTTTTAAAAAAATATAGTTATATAGAGTAGTCCTATTATTTTCATCAAAATCATTTTCAAAAAATTTATCAATATTATCTATTTTATACCAGTATCCAATCTCTTTTTTCTGTCTATAAAAATCCATATAAGCAGGTCTTTTTGCATCATCTGTTCCATAAATTGCATGAAAAGGGAAAGTTCCCCCGTTAATCTTAAATTCATCATCTGTTTCTAAATGAGCGTCGGCACTTCCTACTTCAAGTTGATGATTTATTCTAAACATTTCATTTAAATTTAGAATATTAGGTAGCATTTTCTCTGCATCTTTAACGTACAGATTGCCGTTATCCGGATCATAAAAACACCTCTGAACATCTACAGTATATAACATTTCCATAGAACCACCCCTTAATTATCTCTACTATTTAAAGAATCTTCAATATTTCTTGTTAATCTCTCAACAGTTTTTTTCAGTTTACTACTCAATTCAACAGGATATTCCTGCTTTCTTAAACCTTTTATTTTCTTTTTGAACACCGCTTTTTCTGTTTTGCAATATTCTCTTGCATCCATAATAGTATACGAATAATTTTGAATAAAACCATCTTTAATATAACAATTTAATAGTGATTTCCCATCTAAATCCTCACTAGCTAGTCCTATAATATCTTTTTCATAGGTATCATCTTTTTTTATTCGGTATACCTGTTTATTTCCCGGTAGTGTTTGTTTTTTCTCTGAAGAAGAAAGTTTCATAACAGGTTGATTTCTATCCTGCTGAAGCTTGTATACTCCCCCAAGTGCAGCATCTTTTTTCGCTGTTACCATTTCGGTACCCACCCCAAAACCATCAATGGGAGCGTTACTTTCCTCCAGTTTTTTTATTTTATATTCATTTAAATCACCGCTGGCTAGAATTTTTACATAGCTCAGATCATTACTATTAAGCATCTTTCTGCATTTTTTACTTAATTTAATAAGATTTCCAGAATCAAGTCTAATCCCTTTAAGTTTCCATCCCTTTTTTTCCATCCACTTAGCAACTTTAATGGCATTTTTACACCCCTCTATAGTATTATATGTATCAACCAGCAAAACAGTTTCATTTTTATAGATTCTTGAATATTTCCTGAAAGCTTCCAGTTCATTTTTAAACCCCATAATCCAGCTATGGGCCATAGTACCTGATACAGGAATGCCATATTTTTTTCCAGCTAACACATTTGAAGTAGAATT
>CAZMFS010000108.1:0-6594 GCA_964565585.1 uncultured bacterium | reverse complement strand
ATATATGGTATGACAGGAGGACAATATTCTCCTACTACACCTCAGGAATTTGTTGCTACTACGGCTCCATATGGACATATGGAGAATTCTTTTAACTTTATGAGTTTAGCGATTGGGGCAGGTGCAAGTTTTGCTGCCAGAGCCACAGTATCAAATCCAAAACAGATGGAAAATTTTATTTACAAAGGATTTCAAAATAAAGGTTTTTCAATAATTGAAATAGTAAGTAACTGCCACGTTCAGTTTGGAAGAAGAAACGAGATGAAATCACCTATTGAAATGTTTGATTGGATAAAGGAA
This sequence comes from uncultured bacterium, assembly GCA_964565585.1. Classification (GTDB taxonomy): domain Bacteria; phylum Macinerneyibacteriota; class Macinerneyibacteria; order Macinerneyibacteriales; family Macinerneyibacteriaceae; genus Macinerneyibacterium. The sequence continues at coordinate 6,294 of CAZMFS010000108.1, read as the reverse complement.
AGAATAGTTCCAAAGAGTAAAGCATCTGATATGTCAGAAGAAGAGTTAGAAGATAAAATTGTTACTGGAATTTTTATGGATGAGGATAGACCTGAATATGTTGAAGAATACGATAAAAAAATTATGAGCAAGGCGAAAGGAGAATAACTATGCGTTATGAAATAGTTTTTAGTGGTTCTGGAGGACAGGGGATGATTCTTAGCGGAAAAATAACAGCTGAAGCTGCTGCAACTTATGATAAGATGCACAGCACCCAGACACAAAGTTATGGTCCTGAATCAAGAGGTGGAATGACCGAAGCATATGTTGTTATTTCAGATGAACCTGTAGATTATCCGGAAATAACAAAAGCTGACATAATAGTTGCTTTAAGTCAATCAGGCCTGGATCGCCAAATCAGACATATAAAAGAGGATACTATTATTTTAATAGATGATGAATTTGTTGATGCTTCCGAAGTTGAGCAAAATAAGGTATATAAGGCATCATTTACAGATATTTCAAGAGATATAATGGGAAGCACCATATCTGCAAATATGGTTGCACTTGGTATGCTTACAGCAGTTACCGACAAAATTTCTAAAGAAGGTATGGTAAAAACAATGAAAAAAAATGTACCAAACGGTACAGAAGAAAAAAATGAAAAGGCTTTTGAAAAAGGGTTTGAATTAGGATCTAAATGATACAAATATTAAAACCGAATAAGTATTATTCGGTTTCACTTATATTACTGGAACTTATCATTCTATTTTCAATTTATTTAGTTGGGGGAATCATAATAGCGATTCCCCTTTTTTTTCTTTTTTCTTTTATCGCTGCTACGGAGACGCTTAAAACAATATATATTACTGAAACCCTACTGGTATTCAAAGGTGTTTTTTTTGTCAAGAGAATTAAATTAAAAAATATTGAGAGAATATATTTTGTTCCCCATAGTGGACGGGGGAGAGATTATTACCATATTGTATATAAAAAAAACAATAAAAGAAAAAAAATTAAACTACTTTCATACAAATATGATAAGATTTATCAGTTCATAGATTCTTTAAAAGATTTTGGAATAGAAATCCAAAAAAAGATTCATAAGCAGAAGAAGTTAGTCTATATATTAACAGGAGCTTATATTCTTGTTGGGATATTTATATTTTACAAGGCTATGTATGAATTTCTTGATTATGTCACCCGGGCTCTTCAAAACAACTACCATATCTATAATTATTACTTTTTATGGTTGTTTCTTGCAGTGATAATTATCATTTCTGTATCATACATTGTATTTTTGTTTAAAAAGAGATATTACAATCTGATATTTTATAGAACTATAATTTTTATTATCGTTGCCATGTTTATCTATTTTAATATGGTTAATATTGGTATAAGTAATAAGGAAGCGATGTATAACAATTTATTAAAATGTAATTACCAGTTAACCACGTATAAATTGGAGAATGGAAAGTATCCCGATAGCGTAATTGATTTTTTGAATAATAATGTAAAATTTGAATCAAATTTGATGCATGGGTGGGATAAGGTAAACATTAAACTAACCGATGTTGCTTCATTGGATATAAACGATATCGAGCCTGGTTCTATACTTATAATGAAATATGAGGATGAATACAGAATGTTTGCTTCTTTTGTGGATGAAGGTTTTTTAAAATTAATTGATGAAAAAAATAATGAAAGAAAACAGAAAAGAAAAATAAATTTATACCACCCCGGAAATTAACCGGGATGGAGAAATGTTCTTTTCTTATTCAGGTTTGATTTTTTCGTATTCAATTCTTTTTGGAAGAAAGGGTTCTTTATTAATCATCTTATCTATAAAGTTTATGTAGTCTTCATTTACATTGTAGCTGGATGTATTATAGAAGGCATTATGAGGAAGGTCATAGTTCTCTATATTTGTAAGAGGGATTATTTTTGAATTATAGGCTTCAACTTCTCTGTAGGGAACAACTCTTTTCATAGTAGGCATATAGCCGTATTTTTCATTTAAAATCATTTTAAGAACTCTTTGACCGAGAGCTGTTGCCAGTTGACTATCATATTCAGATATAAATCCACTTCTTGGGATATAACCAGCTACCTGAGATCTTGGATTATCTAAACCTCTCTCACGAAGTTCGTTTGCAATTTTGCCGGCAATTCCGCCGAGTTTAGGATGTCCGAATTCATCTTTTATACTGCTAGCCTTAACAACCTCGCATTGATCGGTTTCCGGATCATACCATTTAACACCTTCCGATACTCCTATTATGAGATCACCCTTTTCTTTGTATCTTTTTTTGACTTTGTTAAAAAAATCTTCTATTTTATCCTGGGTCATTTTTACTTCAGGAATAAGTACAAAATCTGCGCCACCATATGCTGCAGAACCAGGTAGCCATCCTGCATCTCTTCCCATTATTTCAACTACAAATATACGGTTATGGGTCATTGCAGTTGTTCTTAGGTTACTTACAAGATTAACAATTTTTTTAGCTGCAGTTGGGAAGCCGGGACATTGAGAAACCTCTACATCTTCTTTGTTGGATAGCTCAAATTTTGTATGTGTTCTCACATCATTATCTATAGTTTTGGGAAATCCTATAACCGGTATTCCGTATTCTTTATATAATTTATGGGATACTCCATTTGTGTCATCACCTCCTATTGAAATAATTATATCAATTCCATATCTATCTATATTTTCAAGAAGCTCATCAATCCTATCATTTCCTTCTTCATCTTTTATAAAAGGATTGGTTCTTGATGAGCCGAGTATGGAACCTCCAACTGTTCCATCGATATCCTGTTCGGAAATATCTACTATATATCCATCATCCAGTAGACCCTTCCATCCCTCATAGATCCCATAAATTTTATAATCCAGTAGATTGGCAACATTTTTAATGACTTCAATACTTCGATTTAAAGCGCATGTATCTCCCCCGCCGGTTAAAATTGCAACGGTTCCTCTATAATTATTACTCATAATACCTCCTTTTTACTATAATAATATATTTAAAAAATTTATTTTCAAGAGATAATATATTGATTAATTTAATAATTATTATAAAATATTATTTAGTAAAGAGGTTTATATGGATATAATCAATGGAATAAAATTTAAGGATATTAGAGATATTGTTTTAAATGCAGGGAATATACTTCTTAAGGGTTTTTATAAGGATGATAAAAACATAAAAACCAAGAGTGATAGAGAGTTAGTAACAAAATACGACCTTCTTTCAGAAGAATTTTTAAAAGGGGAGCTGAAAAAATTTGGCTTTGATATTATTGCAGAAGAATCCGAAAACCCCGACTTATCTACTGAGTACTGGTGGGTCATCGATCCTCTGGATGGAACCAATAATTTTTCTTTTTCTATTCCTCACTTTTGCGTGACAGTTGCATTAATGAAAAATGAAGAAGTTATTTTTGGGATAATTTATGACCCCGTTAAAAAAGAAATATATCATTCAATCAAAGGTAATAAAGCCTATTTAAATGATAAACTTATAACGGTTTCAACAAGAAAACAATTAGAAAAATCAATGCTTGCCACGGGATTTGCATATGATAGGGATAAAAAAGGATATAACAATCTAAATAATTTTAACAAAATTACTTTAAAAGCAAAAGGGATTCGAAGGATGGGATCAGCTGCTCTGGATCTTGCTTATGTTGCTGCTGGTCGTTATGATGGATTTTGGGAACGGGGTTTAAAACTATGGGATATGGCTGCAGGAAAGTTAATAGTTGAAGAATCAAAAGGTAAAACTACAGATATTAACGGAAATAAATGGGCTCTAGAAAAGGATAATATACTTGCAACCAATAGATTGATCCATAAAAGTGTTATAAAAAATCTGGATAGGTATGATGATTCGTTTTAAATTCAAAAATAAAGAATTAAAAAATAATTTAAAACAGTATTTATCAAATAAAGGGGTTAGAAGTAATATTAAGGGCAATGTGGTTTTTACTGATAAAAAAAATATAAATCTAAAAAATTTTAAGATAATATATTTTACTGATAAAATAAATGAAAATAATTATAAATATAATATCAGTTTACCCCAGAAAAGACAGATTATTATAGAGAAAATAAAAAAATATCTATTTTAGCTCAGAAATTCGGACCCTCATTTGTTAATAATAGGTAATTTGTTGTTATATAGCAAATTAGCCTTATTATTGCTTTTTACTTTTTCTCTCCAGTTGGATAATTTATTGACAATGAGATAATCAATATCTATCATATACCCATGAGAAATCTAATACAGAAAAAGGATAAAATAGCATGTAAGACCTATTCTTACTGGATATATCATCCCGAGATAGCTTCACATTATAAACCCGGTCAATTTGTTATAATAAGAGTTACAAAGAAGGGTGAAAGAATTCCTCTAACAATTGTAGAAACCAATAAGAAGAGAGATAGTTTTAGGATTATATTTCAGGTGGTGGGTATAACTACCAATCTGCTTTCACAATTAGAAACAAATGATAGGATTCTTGATGTTTTGGGACCGCTGGGTAATGAGGTAGATATTCCTAATAGTGTAAAAAATATCTTATTTGTCGGGGGAGGAATAGGAATCGCCCCCCTTTATTCTAAAATTGAGGAATTTATTCAAAAAAGAAAGCTAGCAGGAACTGTAGTTTTGGGCGCAAAAAGTAAATATTATCTTATTCTTGAGAATAAAATTCGCAGCATTACAGATAATGTGTGTATAAGAACTGATGATGGATCCAAGGGAAAAAAAGGTTTTGTAACCGAGGAAGTAAGAGAGATACTACAGAATAATAAAAATGAAGTTGATTTAATTATTGCAGTTGGTCCCATACCAATGATGAAAAAAACAGTAGAAATAGCTGAAAAATATAATTTAAATATATTAGTAGGATTAAATACATTAATGATAGATGGTACAGGAATGTGTGGTGGTTGTAGAATCAGCTATGATGGTAAAACTAAATTTACATGTGTTGATGGTCCTGTTTTTGATGGAAAAAAAGTAGATTTTGATGAGCTTTTTAAACGAAACCATCAATACGATGAACATGAATGTAAAGTAAGTGAAAAATATAATTTATCGGAGAGATAGATGGGTATCAATCCTAAAGATCGATCTGTTTCTGATAGAATAAAAGATTTTAACGAGGTAAATCTTGGGTATACAAAAAGGGAAGCTTTAGAGGAAGCAAAAAGATGCAGAGAATGCGGGGCATGTGTTAAAGGTTGTCCAGTTAGTATAGATATTCCCGGTTTTATATCTCATATTAAAAATAAAAACTTCAAAAAAGCATTGGATGTAATTCTAACTGATAATATCCTACCGGGCATATGCGGAAGAGTTTGCCCGCAGGAGAATCAATGTGAGGCAGAATGTGTTTTGTCCGATCCTATTAATATTGGTGCTTTAGAAAGATTTATCGCGGATGAGATAAATACTAATAGAAAAATTAAATTAGAAAAAAATAATAAGAAAATAGCTGTTGTAGGGTCCGGGCCAGCAGGTTTAACTGCAGCTTTTGAATTGAGAAAAAAAGGTTTTGAGGTTAAAGTATTTGAGGCTCTCCACAAACTAGGTGGGGTTTTAAGGTACGGGATTCCGAATTTTAGGTTGCCCGATAAAATAATAGACAATGAAATCAGAAAATTAAAAAAAATGGGAGTTAAATTTCAAAAAAACTTTCTTATAGGCAAAACGGTTTATCTTGAAGAACTGCTTGAAAAATATGATGGTGTTCTAGTTTCTACAGGGGCTGGGTTGCCAAAGTATTTGGGGATTCCAGGTGAGAACAGTATAGGCGTGTTTTTTGCGAACGAGTTTTTAACCAGAATTAATCTGATGAAAGCTTATAAATTCCCCGATTATCATACCCCAATTTATAAAGGAAAGTCAGTAATAGTTATTGGCGGGGGAAATGTTGCTATAGATGCAGCAAGAGTTGCAAAAAGATTAAAATCAGATGTAACAATTTGTTATAGAAGACTAGAGGAAGATATGCCAGCAAGAAAAGAAGAAGTTAGACATGCCAAAGAAGAGGGAGTAAAGATTAAAACCCTTTTAAATCCTATGAGGATAAAGTCAAATAAAAATGGCAAAATTAAAGAAATTGTTTTTTCAAAGATGAAAACAAAAGGGATTCAATCAGATGGTAGGAATGCAGTAGAAAAAACAGATGAAGTTGTTAAATTAAAAGCTGGTATCTTTATTGAAGCAATAGGACAGGTTCCCAATAAAATAATACAGGAAAACACCAGAGGACTTGAGTTTGATAAATGGAATTCTTTAATAG
>CAZMFS010000107.1:0-6597 GCA_964565585.1 uncultured bacterium | reverse complement strand
ATCGAAATTTTCGTTATTAGTAGTTAGTAATTCGTTGTTCGATATGAAAATTATCATAGATAATTTTCTTGTATGTAATTTTAGAAGATTCCTGAATTTCGCTCGTTACACTCGCTTCATCAGGAATTTTCATTACTTATGAATTGCTAAAAACAACAGGATATCCTTCCCTTTCTTATTCTTATGGAATGGACCCGGCTGAAATTTATTTCAGGAATATCTTTAATAGGTTATATAGTGATTAATTATGGAAGATGCTGAAACATGTTAATAAAAAAAATAGTATGAAGAAGATTCTTCCCTTTCTTATGGGACAGACTTGGCTGGAAACAAGTTCAGGATGACTATAACCGAAAAATTTATAGGTTATTCCAAAGTAGTACTTGAGATTGCCGCGTTTGCTTCGCTCTTTCAGAATAACATTACTAATAAAATCCTTAAATTAGCTTCTAAAAAGTTTAACATTATTCTTTTATAAATTATTTTATATTCATTTATTTTTATCCATTTTTAATTCATACCATACATTACTTCCACTTCCTTTTTTCACTATCTTATCTTCTTCTATAAGATTTTTTAAATCTTCATATGCAGTACTTTTTGCAATATCAAAATGTTCTCTAATATCTTTATTCTTAATTTGACCTTTACTTTTTAAAGTGTCTAATATCCATTGCCTTCGTTTTCTTGCGTTCGATTTTCGTTCGATTTTCGTTCGATTTTCGTTCGATTCACTTTTTTCTTCAAGGAAATCATTATCACTTTTCCTAGAAACAACTACTCTAAAATAATTAGAGGATATTTTAAATTTGTAGTTTAATTTTTCTTTACTTAAAATTTTTTTTATTCTATTAATACCCGATCCAATCTTTTCTACATAATTAGCTCTGTACATTAAATCCTGAATTATAGGGTTTCTAGTAGCACTTATATTTCCCAATTCTTCTTTATCAAATAATAAACTTCCAGGGTTTGATATTTCAAATCTGTCAATAAAAATATCAACCTGGACATGTCCATTAGCCATATAATCTCTATGCACAATTGCATTTAATAGTAGCTCTCTTATAACCTCTTCAGGAATTTCAAGTTTTTCAATTCTTTTTGTACCTTTTATGATAAAATTTGTATTAAGTTTAGATTGAATCCACTTAAATGTTTTTTCAAAATTATTAATTAAATCTTCTTTAAATTCTTTTCTATCCAGTATATTATTTTTAGAATTTCCTTTATAAAGACCACAAATTATAGAAGAATTTAGAAAATACTTATAAACATTCTTTCCAAAAAAAAGAATAGCTGCATTATTTAACTTATTATCCGTTAACAAATTCAAGTTTCTCAAAACATGAGATTGGGATAAATTAGTAGAAATTTGCGCATTTTTTAGATATTCTTTATATTTATTTGTATCAATTTCACTATAATCAAAGTCAAAACTAATTTTTCTTTCAAATTTTATATGGTTTTCTTTTTGAAATAATTCTTTTATTTCATCTCGAGATAACTTTTGTGAATTTGCTCCAACTCTCAAATAAAAGCCCCTTGATGATCTATATGGTTTCTTTTTCCCTTCAGGAACATAGACCAGTAATACATTCTTAATCATATCAATATTAACCTTTATAGATGGATCTAAATTATTTGCATAATCCTGTATTTGAGATAAATCATCATTATCAAATTCATTTTTAACTATTTTACCATCATTATTAACTCCAATAATTATTTTTCCACCACTTGCATTTGCAAAAGCACATATTTCTTTGGATAAGGAACTAGATACACTTTTTTTAAATTCAATAGTATATCCTTCTCCTGTTTTAATTAATTCAGATATTTTTTCAAAATCCATTTTCATCCCTTAATCTTAATTATTTCAACAACTTATTTACTAAGTCTATATAATTAAATATATCAAACTTACAATTACATTCAACAAATAATAAATGCATAATTAGAAATATTATAAAAAAAATATTAATTGTACATAATTTTTGAAAATAATTATTTAACTTTGTTTTGTATATTATTTAAAATCATTCATTATAATTTATATTAATTTTTTTAGTTATAAATTTTGTGCTTAATTATTTATCTAACATTCTTTCAGAATAGAATTACCATTTTTTATATTTATACTTCAAAGACTTTTTTTGAAATTAGTGTGAATTTGTGTTAATTCGTTGTTTATAAAATCATTTTATGATTTTTAAGTAAATAGTAAAAAGTGAATAGTAAATAGCTTAAATGACATACAAGAGGATTCCGGCACTTCGTTTCACTCCGGCCGGAATTTTCATAATAATGGTTATAAACAAATGGAAATTCCTGACGCCTATGTATTACTTTTATCAATTCTTAGTTCAGGAATCTTCTTATAAACATAAAAGAAAATCAGCTTGCTGATTTTCAAGGCTCATCACTCATTACATAAAATAATTTTTTTTAAAAAAATTATTTTATACGTCACCTGGAATTTTTTTATACCTTACACCCGTTACTCAAAAAATCGCGAAAGTAATTTCACCAGACATGCGTCACGCGTCACGTTGTAGAACTTCATAGGATTTTCTTCTGTCACTAAAAAAATCGTGACAGCGAATTTTTTTAAATTTCAAATTTTTTCTTAAACTCTTCCATTCTGCTTCTGCTGACGGTGAGTGTCGTATTGGCTTTGTTTGATAGGACCACTTTAAACCTCCCGCCGAACCATTTTTTTATTTTCTCTATTTTATCAATTGCTATTATATATCCCCTGTGGATTCTTAAAAATTTTTGAGGATCGAGCCTTTCTTCGAGTTTCCTGAGGGTCATCTCATAGAAATATTTTTTATCAAATGCATTAAGAAACACGTACTTATCCTCTGCGTTGAAAAAGAAGACTTCTTCTTCCTTCAGGACTATATATTCATCTCTTTTATTTACCGTGAAGTACTTAAGATAATCCTCTTTTCCAATCTCTCTTTTAATTTTATCTATTATTTTTAATTTCAGCTTGTTATCCTGTTCAACTAATCTACTTATGGTTTTATCGAGTCTCTCCCTGGATATGGGTTTTAAGAGATAATCCACGCCGTTGACCTCAAAGGCCCTGATTGCATATTTATTGTATGCTGTTACAAATACGATTACCGGGAGATAATCAAGATTTTCTATAACCTCAAAGCCGTTATATTCCGGCATCTCTATATCAAGAAAAACAACTTCCGGTTTTTTGTCATTAATAATATTTATGGCTTCTTTACCGTTTTGAGCCGTATCGATAATATCGATACAGCCGTATTTCTTTAGCAGTTTCTTCAATCTCTTTATGGCCAGCTTTTCATCATCAACTACTACCGACTTCATAACTTAATGGAACCTCCATGGTAACTTCTGTACCAGAATCCGAACTTTGAATATTAAAATTATATTTATTATTATATATCAACTTCAACCTCTCCTCAACGCTGTACAGACCGAACCCATCGGACTCGAGGCTGTCAAAACCCACTCCGCTGTCCTTGACCTTAATTCTGCAGTATTCATCATTTTTTGTAATTTCAAGCTCGATTTCTCCTCCATCTTTTTTCTTCGATAATCCGTGAATAACGGCATTTTCAACGAGTACCTCGATACTAAAGGGAGGAATTTTAACATCTTCTGTATCCTTTTCAACATTAATGCTGTAGTTCAGTCTTTCGTCCATTCTAATTTTTTCGATCATGAGGTATTTTTCAATTAGAGATATTTCTTTTTTAATAGTTATCAGATTATTTTCATTGAGATTTAAAATGCTCCTGTAAATGTCCGAGAGATTTAAAATCATTTTTTCCACTTTTTTGGGCTTCTCATCAACAAGCTGAACTATAGAATTAAAGGTATTAAATAAAAAATGGGGATTCAGCTTCGCCTGAAGCTCGTCCAGTTTTGCCTTCAATTTCAGCCTCTTAAGCCTCTCATTTTCCTTTATCTTTGCCGCGAGTCTGTGCTCGAGTTTTTTGTAGGAATAAAAAAGCAGTGCTATAATAATGCCTATTACCACATAGGTCAGAAGCATAATTCCGTGCTTTTCTGAAGGAAACATTCTAACATTAAATATAATCAAATTTAGATATGAACCCAGCTCGAATCCTATAATCGATGCAACAATTGAAGGAATAACATAGACAATTTTACTGGTATATTCATTTTTAAAATATTTCAAAAAAATATGATAGCACAATAGGAATGAATATCGCATACTGTTTGTCATTACCATCGAAATTAAAACATATCCTATCACATTATCCAGATTGTTGGTAATGGTAGAAAGAAAGAGTCCAATTAATACTCCTATTAACTGGACTATCATAATATCCTTTAATATTTTCTTAAGCTTTCTCATTAGTATCCAGATCCTTTTAATTCAGCTCTTCTAGTTTTTTATCGGCCTTTTCCTTCCAGTAACTATTATAGTTTATAGAAATAGCTTTTGTTAGGTATTTTTTTGCATCTTCACTATTTTCTTCCTTTAGCCTAACCTTTGAAGCGTAGTAATATATCTTCTGTTTGGTCTTTTGGTAAAACTGTTTTATCGATTCATCATCCTTTTTATAAAACCTGTACCCCTCAATTTTGGTTAAATCTTTAGGGGTTAAATTTTCAATTTCATGTATCAAGTATTCAAAATCATTTTGGGCTATCTCAAATCGGTTTAAAAAATCGGGTAAATTCATGCTCATTATTCCCCTTTCAATTCTTACCCAGATATTTCCTGGATTTATTTTAACTGCCTCATCGTGTTTCTTTTTACCCTTATTAACCCAGCTCAATTTACTTAAAAGAAACGCATCTCTGGCCTTAAGGAAGAAACTATTTCCCAGAAGAGCTTTATATAATGCATTTTTCGGATCATCATTTTCCAGCTTTTTAAATACCGCTATTGCCCGATCGGTACCAGCCTTATCTTCCTTCTTTGCTCCTTCTACATAATACTTATATCCCCTATTAACCTCTTTCAAATTGATACCGTTTACAGCAGAAAGAATTAAACACAAAGCAACAAATATTAAAATTATTTTTCTCACAATTATACCTCCATTTTTTATTTATTTTTTAACCGGATTATTTAAAATCAAAATACCGTTTTTTGATTTAATATTTTTATCTAATTTCTTTAAAATATCTTCACTAACAAAAAGATAAATTTTATTTTTATCAACCTTAACTATAGTAAAACCCTCGGTTTCATCTATTTTGCTATTTATTATTTTATATTCTATTTTCCCCATTTTTTTATCAAAGACATTAATGTAAAAATCATTTTCAAATGTTTTATATTTTTTCTTTTTATCCTCGGTAATAACATCAAATCTGCTTATAGAATTGGTATAGATATAATCCCCGGACATATAGAGACTTGATATCATATAACTACCAACCGGCATGGGGTGCTGAAGCTGCAGGTTCCATACAGGATTCTCATAATTATTTTTTATCTTTTTTGTTATCTTTCTTTCGAGTTTAAGGTCGCTATCATATACTTCTATTCTGTATGGTTTATCGAATGACCCCAGAAACAGTTTTTTACCATCGGATTTAATAATGCCCCCTCTAAACTTTTCATTAGGTACCGGCATTCTCTGGATTTTTTCATAGGCCAGTTTTTTATAAATTTTCCCCTCTCTATCCAGTAAAACGATTTTATTATGGAGCCCGCCGTTAAAAACAAAATCTTTTTTATAAACATCAAAAGAATGGGGCCAGCCTATATGCTCCTTGAAATAAATATCATCCAAATACTGCCCCTCAGTATCATATATTGATATTTTCTTCAGCATCATGTCATAGACATAAATTCTATTATCCTTTAATGCTATAGACATCGGCATGTACATTTCATTGGGACCTTTACCCTTTGATATTTTGAGTATTGATTTCTCTTTTGTTTTTAAATTGATGATATTGAAATAAAAGTAATTTCCTTCAGAACTAAGGTATATAAGTTTATTATCAGAAATCTTCATTAATTCTCCGGGATTGGAAAACATCCGGGGGACATCAAGCTCCAGGATTTCTTTATATTCAGCTTCCAGTACGGATGTACTGCTACTGCTGCAGGAAATTAACAGCAGAATTAGAATCAAAATAATTAAGACAAGCACTAATTTTTTCATAATAATCTCCCTTCTTTCACTTAAAATATACTATCTTTTTTACAGAAATTTGGGATTAAGTGATGAATCGAACTATCCTCCGATGAATCTTCAAATAATTTGATGAATTTAATGAAGTAAGAAGCGGAAATTTGAAAGTCTTGTATGCAATTCCTTCGAAGCTTTGAAAAATCTCTACCTATATTTTTTCATAAGTCGGCGGTCTTATGTCTTTAGCTTGATTGTAATCCCTCTGAAAAAATTAAAAAATCTCCTGGGAGATTTTAGCACCAGAACCAGATAAAACTAAATGTAATACCTTTGACGCTCTTACATATTTCTCACGCAATTTTAATCTAAGTTAAAGCTACGGACACACCGTCCCATTAGGTTACGGGAGTTTAAGTAAGAAAAACTTAAAAGTTATTCCTTTGAAGATTTTAAAATTTCTATCGAAATTTTCGTTATTAGTAGTTAG
>CAZMFS010000106.1:0-6633 GCA_964565585.1 uncultured bacterium | reverse complement strand
TCCTTCACGGAGAAACAGGCTGGGGAGCTGTAGCCTTCGTTTTAGGTGGTCTTTCCTGGGCTTTTGGTTATACAGGACAGCCCCACCTTTTACTCAGATTTCTTGCTTTAAAAGATAAAGATGAAGCAAAAAAAGGAAGATGGATAGCTGTAGCATGGATCTGGCCAGCATTTATCGGTGCATTTCTAATAGGACTTGTTGGTATCGGTCTTCACGGAAGTACTAACTTTCTAGATGATCCTGAAAAAATTCTTCCCACATTATCACTTGACTTATTACCACTATTTATCGCAGGAATATTTATTTCAGGAGCAATTGCTGCAATGATGTCAACTGCCGATTCACAGCTTCTTGTAATGACCTCATCAATGACAGAAGATGTTATGACAAAAATATTTAAAAAAGATATGAGCCAGAAAGAACTAGTCAAATGGTCAAGAATTTATACAGTTATTTTCGGTTTAGCATCATTTATTTTTGCTATCTTTGCAAAGGAATTGATATTTGCTATAGTTTCTAATGCATGGTCAATACTTGGATCAGCCTTTGGACCAATTATCATATTATCAATCTATTGGAAGCGTTTAACCAAAAAAGGTGTTTTAACCGGATTAATTGTTGGACCTGTAACTGCACTCGTATGGAAATATTTACTAAACGACTGGTTAGTATCACATAGATTTACTTCATTTGTTATTGCATTTATTGTAGTAATTGTAGTTACTCTACTTAGCAAAAAAGAGTAATTATCACTAATTAAATTTTAATACATTTTTAAGCACCGGGATTTTCCCGGTGCTTTTTATCTTGAACATTTTTTCTATACATCTATAATACGATTAAAGGGAGGAATTTATGCTAAATTCAAAACAGCGAAAATATCTAACAAAAATGTCCCATGATATAAAATCAGAAGTAAGAATAGGAAATAACGGTTTAACTGAAAATGTAATAGAAGCTGCCGAAGAGAATATAAAAAAAAACGAACTTCTCAAAGTTAAAGTATTCAAGGATGCACCTATTGAAAAACAAAAGGCAGCTAAAATCCTGGAAGATAAACTCGATGCAGAAAAAGTAAGAATTATTGGAAATATTATAATTCTTTTCAGACAAAAAGACCAGAAATCCAACTACAACCTACCTTCATAGTATTTAAATAATTCATAAATCATGGATAAATGATTACAATCAATCATATTTAGATTGAATATATTAATTATTTGTTCTATAATTTAGAAGTGGTGTTTATATGAATAATATCTATTTTATAGCTACCCCCATAGGCAACCTTAAGGATATATCACAAAGAGCACTGGATACATTAAACTCATCAGATATAATCGCATGTGAGGATCCCCAAAAATCCAAAATTCTTTTAAATAACTATAATATTAATAAAAAAATTATAAAATACAACGAAGGTAATAAAGACCTGGCCGTCGACAAGATAATAATGGAAACTTTAAATGGAAAAACTGTATCCTATATCACTGAAGCTGGAACTCCTACAATATCTGATCCGGGATATCTTTTAACTCAAAAAGCTATAGAAAAAAATCTAAATATTGTTCCGATTCCCGGTCCTTCAGCAGTTACAACTGCGTTGATGGTATCCGGGGTAGCATCAAACAGTTTTATATTTTTGGGATTTTTACCCAAAAAGAAATCCGCTATAAATAAATTTATCTCAAAAATTAAGACAAAAAATTTACCTGTAGTAATATATGTATCCCCACATAAGGTATCATCATTTGTTAAATATGCAGAAAAAATTATACCCGATAGATATCTAGTTATTGCAAGAGAATTAACAAAAAGATATGAGGAAATAACACGTGGATATATAAAAGATATAAAAAATAGGGTGAAAAAAAATATACGAGGAGAATATACTATTATAATTGATAAAAATCATGATAATAAACTCGAAAACGATGAATCATTTATAATTGAAAAAGGTAAAAAACTTATAAACAGTTATTCATTATCAGAAACTTCAAAAATTTTAAGCAAACTTTATTCTCTTAATAGAAGAAAAATTTATGATTTATTACAAAAATATTTAAAAAATTGAAACAATCAAACCGCGGGAGTTGTCTATTAAATGACAGATGAGAAAAAATTGTTGAAAAGATTAAGAAACGGTGAAGAAGAAGCCTACGAAGAACTTATAGAGGATTATGGAGGGTTGATTTATAAAGTACTTAATGGATATTTTAAAGATAAAAATAAAATTGATGATTTATTCCAGGATATTTTTATTAAAATTTATAAAAATATCGAATCTTTTAGAGAGGAATCAAAATTATCAGTTTGGATTTATAGGATAGCTATGAATACGGTAAAAAACCATTTCAGATTAAAATATAACAAGGATGTTTATGAACTTGATGAAAATTACCAGATAGAGTTTAATCATAATTTAAATAAAAATTTACAAAATGAAGACACTAAAAAATTACTTGATAAATATATCGATCAGTTACCATCAAACTGGCAAACTGTTATTAATCTTTACTACTTTAATTCTTTTTCTTACAAAGAGATTTCAAAAATAACAGGATTTCCTATGGGAACCATAAAAACCTATCTTTACAGAGCCAAAAAAAAGCTTTCTGAATTATTAAGAAAACATGAAAAGGAGTTATTATGAGCAATAATAACAAAGATAATCAAAAAAAATTCGATGAGTACTATATCGAAAAACTCTTATTCTCCAGAGAGAAACCTAAGGTCCCGGAGGATCTAAAAAACAATACTTTAAATACAATTTCAAAGTTAAAAATAATCGAATCAGAAGAAAAAGAAAAACAATCAAAAGTCTTTTCATATATAGTTGGGATTTTCGTTGTTTTAATGGTTCTATTCGGTATATTAGTTGCCCAAAATCTGAATGTAATTTCATTCATGTTTAGAATGGGAAAAAAATTAAACTCGATTATAAATATTGATTCCATTATTTTTAACATAAAATATTTAGTTTTACTGGCATCTTTGATACCTGCCGGAATAATATTTTACATAATGCATAAGAAAAAGCATAATAATTGATTGCATTTTTAACTGTATCTATCTATTATCTTTTTAAAATACTTTTTTTGCTTATCCAATCCAAATTTGGATGAAATTCTATATCCCTTTTTGGCAATTGTGACTGCTTCAGAGTAATTTTTCAACCTAAGATAATATACTTTTGTAAGTTCTTTTATAAAATATAAATTTCCTGAAAAAACTTCCAAACTCCAGTTTAATATCTTTTCGGCACTCTTCCATTCTTTTCTTTTCTTATGATATAGATATAATTTTTTCAGTAGTAAATAATTAATATTTTTATTTTTTTTTATTTTAGAATATTTTATATCCTTAATAATTTTATAGTTTTGTGTTTTAATTTCATAATCCAGAACACCGGCCAATATATATTTATTATTAAATTTTCTCTTTCTATATAAATCATACTCAATAAAATAAATCATTCTAGCCAGGGAAAAAACATCTCTTTCATTGTGATATAAAACCGGTTTTAATTTCTCATATCTTCCATAATGAATATACTCGTTGTAGATACGGGGTATTTCATATCCCTCAACGTCCTCCCACTTATTTCTATCTATAGATAAATAATCAGAAACAGTTTGTAAATCAAACGAATTGAGATAATGCTTAAAAACTCTCCGCATCAAATACAGCAAATCTAAAGAGGGTTTTTGAATATTCTGTTTGATATTGTTAATTAAAAACCTATTCTCCAGTAAAGGTATATCAAAACATTTACCATTATATGTTACAATAATCCTATCTTTAACTACTTCTTTTATTTTTTCAAGAATAGCTCTTTCAGAATCAACGTCGGTAAACAGATACTGCTTTAAAATAAACTCAGAGTCTTTAAAAAATCCTATTCCAATAAGAAAGGGGTAGTTACCCGCTCCAATAGATAAGGATGTTGTTTCCAAATCCAAAAATACCAAATCCTTTTTTTTAATAGTATGATTGAATAGTTTTTCATCCAGATAATTAACCCCTTTAAGTGTGTCTCTAATATCAAGTTCATAGTTATACATTTTATGAAAATATGTTCCATACTCATTTTCCATGATAGATAGATCTAATTTATTAGCTATCTGTTCGATATCGGTTTCTTTTCTTTTTTTTCTTTTATTAGAACTTTTTATTATATTTTGAAACTTGGAAAGATCACTCATACTTTTAGTTTATCATTAATTTGAAAGTTTTCAAAAATAAAAAAAAAGCGGCCCATTACAGATGAGCCGCTTCAGATAATTTAACAGATACTTGATTGCTCAATTATTTTTTCTTGTTTTTATTTTTATCTTTATATTTATTTTTTATGTTGACGTCTGCTTCAGATTTTAATTTTTCAACATACTGTCTGTACTGCCTCATCTGTTTACTCCTAGCAATTCTTTGCTTAATACTATTTCTCTGCTGTTTGGTTATATTAGATATTTTAGGATTTTTCTTTTTTAAGTAAGAAATATACTGGTCAACCTCTTTGTCTGAAACATTTATTTCTTTAATTACCTCATTCTGGACATATCTGTTTACAAGATAATCTCTTTTTCTTTCATTCATAAATTCCTTATAAACCTGGTTCTGATAAATATTTATCTCATCCATTTTATCTCTATAAATCTTTCTCATCAACAGCTGTTCAAGTGTATTTTTAGATGCCTTTTTATCACTTAATATTCTTGTAATTCTTTTATCATCTATATAGTTTTTTAGTTCTGTTCTGTAATCTCCAAGGGTATATTCTAAATCTAATTTTTCTACACTTGCTACAGTAGCTTTTTCATCATTACTTTCTAATGCATCACCATATATTTTTAATCCGTATTCATTCTTTAATATTTTTCTGTAAGTTTCTCCTTTTAAACTATCTACAACCTTTTCAAATTTTTTATATCCACCCTCTTTATGGTCTTCTACATAGATAAGATGGTATCCAAATTTTGTCTTTACCGGGTCCTTGGTATACTCCCCTTTATCAAGAGAAAATGCTGCATCCTCGAAAGATTTTACCATTTTTCCCCTAGTAAAATATCCAAGATTTCCACCTTTTTTTGCTGAATTATCTTCTGAATACTCTTTTGCAAGTTTGTTAAAATTGCTTCCATCTTCATTAATTTTATTTTTTATCTCGTTTATTTTCTTTTTTGCTTTTTCATCGGACCTTTTTTCCCCGCTTTTAATAAGAATATGACTTGCTTTTACCTTTTCAGGTGTTTTAAACTGCTCTTTTCTATTTTTATATTCCTTTTTTAGCTTTTTTTCTTCAATTTCGGCTTTATTTTTTATGTATTTATTTGTGAAATAGCTTAAAGCATAATCTTTTTTCATATTTTCCCAGCTGTTAACTATCTCTTCATTTTTATGGTAACCTTTCTTTTTCAAATCACGATATAGTAAAATTCTAGTAATTAGAGAATCAAGAATTCTTCGTTTTACCTCTTTTTCTCCATACTGCTTTACTACCCTTGAGCTGAGCTCACTCATCTTTTCTTCTATATCTTTTTCAAAAATTCTAGTTTCACCCACATTAGCAACTTCAACTTTTTTTGTACATGAAAAAATCACAAACGATGCCATTATTAATACTAATATTTTTTTCATTTATACTCCTCCTTTGTTTAACATAAAGGATTATACCCATTATAGATAAAAAATCAATACCAAAACAGTTATCAAGCTAAAGCAATTCACATGATTAAATAGATAAAAAATATTCATAAATTCTTTTATCATTCGTTAATTCAGGATGAAAGGTTGTAATCATAATATTTTTTTTCTGTATAAAAACAGGTGTCTGATTCTTTTTTGCAAGTACATTAATATTTTTTCCAATATCAATGATTTTTGGTGCTCTTATAAATATTCCTTTAAAATCTGATATTTCTAAATCTGGAATATTGATATTTTTAATACTGCTGTTAATCTGTCTTCCATAGCCATTTCTTATTATATTTATATCTACAGTACCTAAATCATTTTTTTTACCATCCACTTTACTTGATAATATTATACTTCCAGCACATATACCCCAAACCGGAATAGATTTTATTACTTTTTTATAAATACCAACTAAATTATACTCAGTAATAAATTTTTTCATTACAGTACTTTCTCCACCCGGAAGTATTAATCTATCCAAATTAAGAAAATCATTTTTGTTTTTTATTCTCAAATGTGAGATTCCATAATCTGAAAGAATATTTTCATGCTCCTCTATTGCTCCCTGAAATCCAAGAATACCTACATTCATCCTACTTACCCCTGGAGGAAAGATTTTTGGCTAAGGATTCCATTTTTAATCCAGTCATAGGAGAACCGATATCTTCAGATATATCTGCTAGAATTTTTGGATTATCATAATTGATAACTGCATTAACAATAGCCTCGGCCATTTTTTTGGGTTTTTTCGATTTAAATATTCCGGAACCCACAAATATTCCATCAGCTCCCATAAGCATCATCAAAGCTGCATCAGCCGGTGTTGCAACTCCCCCTGCTGCAAAATTTATAACTGGTAGCTTATTGTTTTGTTTAATTTGTTCCATCAATTCAAATGAAACTTGAAGTTTTGAAGCTTTTTCTTTCAATAAATTTTTA
>CAZMFS010000105.1:0-6640 GCA_964565585.1 uncultured bacterium | reverse complement strand
TAACACATTTGAAGTAGAATCTACTCCTCCGATATATGAAGCCCTACTCGCTTTTAATCCTGCACTCTCGCTGTGGGCTCTTCTAAGCCCGAAATCAGAGACCAATTTGGAATTTGCTGTGTCCACAATTCGTGAGGCTTTTGTAGCAATAAGGGATTGAAAATTTATCTGATTTAAAACATAAGTTTCAATTATTTGTGCCTGGAGTCTTTTACCAACAACTTTAAGTATCGGTTCGTTTGGAAATACAATCTCACCTTCCCTGACACTGTAAACATCACAATCAAACTCCATATTTTTTAGAAAGTTTAAAAAATCATCATCAAAAATATTCAAGGATCGTAAATATTCAATATTTTCATTATCAAATGAAAAATTACTTAAATAGTCAAGAATATCATTTATTCCTGCAGCTACAATATACTTACCACCTTCAGGTATATCCCTAACAAACATATCAAAAACAACTTTTTCTTTATGTTTGTTAAGTTTATAATAACCTTGAGCCATTGTTAATTCATATAGATCTATTAAAAGTTCCTCATCATTTAACATAAACTCCCCTTTTTTACATAATTATCTATTAAAAATTATAATTTAATTTCCATATTTTTCAAGGAAAGATAGGATATAATGAGGATAATTATGTGTATAAATTTTTTTTTAAGATTGCTATAATACAATTAGACACTTTTAAAGAAGTATTTTAAGTAAATAATAATAATTTCTTCAATATGCCTTAAAATAAATTTTAATTTCTTCAAATATATATCTGAAGCAACAGTTTAATTCTTTCTATACTTTCATTTTTAACTATTAATTAATCCGGATAAAATATTTAAATAATGAAAAATAATTTATTAAGCTAAATAAAGATAACTATAATGTTTTCTAGGTATCTAAGAAGAAAGACTGTTTCAATCACTTTTTGCTTTCTTCCTTTAAATATTTTGACTCAATATTTTCAATCAATTTAAATAAAGCTTACTTTTTACCAACAAATTCTTTTCTTAGCTTTTTTAACCCTTTTTCCAATTTTCTGCGGGGAGTTCCTATATTTAATCTCATGAATTTTTCCCCATTGGACCCAAACATTTTACCATCATTTAGCAATAAACCTGCCTTTTCAATAATAATATTCTTAATTTCCTCATGGCTCAAATTAAAGTCTCTAAAATCAAGCCATACTAAAAAAGTTCCTTCAGGTTCAAAAATATTAAGTTTTTCAATATCTCCCAAGACTTCGTTTGTTATTTTCAAATTATTTTCCAGATAGGTTAAAAGTTCTTCTAGCCAGTTTTCTCCATATCGATATGCAGTTTCCAGCCCCTCTATAGCAAAACAGTTTGTATGATATAAATGATATCTGTTAATAACCTCCTTAAACTTCTCTCTTAAATTTTTTTCAGGAATTACAATTGCTGAAGCATACAATCCAGCTATATTAAAAGTTTTACTTGGAGAAAATCCTGTTATTGTTCTACTTGTCAGCTCGCTGGATAATGAGGCAAATGGGATATGCTGATTATTATTCAAAATTAAATCTGCATGGATTTCATCTGAAAAAACAAGCAGATCATTTTTTTCAGCAATTTCTCCCAGTTTCTCTAATTCTTTTCTATTCCATACCCGTCCTACTGGGTTATGTGGACTGCATAAAAGAATCATTTTAGTATCATCGGCAATTTTCTGTTCAAGATCATCAAAATTCATTATATACTTACCATCTTCAATAACCAAATTGTTATTAACAACTTTTCTATTCTGATTATTAACAGATTGGAAAAAAGGAAAATAAACAGGCTTTTGAACTACTATGCCATCACCAGGCTCTGTAAATTTATCAATTGCTATATTTATAGCAGGAACAATTCCCGGAGTATAAACAATCCAATCCTTCTTGATTTGCCAATTATATCTCTTATCAACCCAGTTTATAATTGCATTATAATAAGATTCGGGCTTTCCAGAATAACCGTATATTCCATGACTCGCCCTCTTTTTTAAAGCTTTAATTACTTCTGGAGGTGCCTTAAAATCCATATCTGCAACCCACATCGGCAACAGATCCTTTTCTACATTCATAAATTTTTTATAATAATCCCATTTTATTGAATTAGTATTCTTTCTATCCACTATTTCATCAAAATTATATTTACTATTCATAGAAACCTCCCTACCATGCTTATCATCATTATAAATAATATTAGATTACAATCAATAATTTTAAATATTACTTGACTTTAATGGGCAATTAATTATATTTCCTTTAGCGAAATATTAGGAGTAAAATGGGACCAAACAAAGATTTTACAAGAGGAAATATTCTTAAGCAATTAATTAAACTATCCCTGCCCATAATGGGAACTTCCTTTATTCAAATGACCTATAATTTAACAGATCTTTTCTGGATAGGTCAAATAGGAAGCGGTGCAGTCGCTGCAGTTGGAACGGCAGGTTTTTTTATATGGTTGAGCAATGCAATGACATTTTCTACTGCAATTGGGGCTCAGGTAACTGTATCACAATCACTGGGATTAAAAGATACCGAAAAAGCTAAAAAATATTCTGCCAACGCTTTTAAATTCTCGATGATTTTTTCCATTATTCTAGCTTTAATAATATATTTACTCGCCCCATTACTTATGAAATTTTTTGAACTCGGTACTGACCAGACAGGATTCAATGTTACAGCAGCAAGCGTTGATTATTTAAGGATAATTACCTATGGACTACCTTTTTTTCTAACAAATTTTACTTTTACAGGTATTTTTAACGGTTATGGAAATCCCCAAATACAGTTCTTTATTAATTCAACAGGGTTAATAATCAACATGCTGTTTGACCCATTATTAATACACGGTATCTGGGTTTTCCCCAAATTAGGCATTAAAGGAGCCGCACTATCAACCTCGATGTCCCAAATTATCGTTTTTCTAATTTTTATTTATTTTATTTCAAATAAGATAAAATTGTTTTCTTTTAACCAGGTATTCAAAAAATTCGACAAATTAAAAATTAGAGCAATTTTGAAAATTGGAATACCCGAGGCTTTTAGAAACAGTATGTTTTCAATTTTTGCCATGATACTTGCTAAAATACTTGCACAGTGGGGACCTATACCCATTGCTGTTCAAAAAATTGGATCCCAGATAGAAGCTCTATCATGGAGAACATCAAGTAGTGTAGCCTCGGCCCTGAGTACCTTTATAGGTCAAAACTTTGGAGCCAACAAGTATAAAAGAATAAAAAAGGGATATTTAAATGCTACCTTCATGATTTCTGTAATCGGTATATTTACATCTTTTTTATTTATCTTTAATGGAGAACTAATTTCAAAATTATTTTTCTCAAGACCCGAGGTTATTAAGGCTTCTGTTATATATTTAAGAATTCTGGGTTATTCACAGCTTTTTATGTGTTTAGAAATTGTCACAGGAGGAGCATTTAACGGGTTTGGTAGGACAATTCCTCCCGCAGTTATCAGTACAGTTTTTACCGGTTTAAGAATTCCATTAGCAATTATTTTATCCACAATTATTTCCTTAAATGAAATTGGTGTTTGGTGGAGTATAAGTGGAACGAGTATTTTGAAAGGAATTCTAATATTGATATGGTTTACATTTTTTATAAATAAATTAAGAGAAAAAGACACTGTGGTTTAATTAATTTAACTATATTTGAATACAGTATTTTATAATTGATCATTTTAAATAGGATTTTCAAAAATCAGTATTCCGTTACCAACAACATTTTCTTTCAGTTAGGTACTAATAGTTTCTCTTTTTTTATAAGCAAAAAAGCTCTGTAGTGATGCAGCTATAAAAAACAAGATAGACACAATAAACATACCGTTCAAACCAAATAGCTTTTTAATTAATAATCCGAGCAGAGGAGCAAAAAGTCCCCTTATACCTGTAAAGGTGACATGAATACTCTGATACATTGAAGAATCCTCTTTTCCTGCAAAAAATACCGAACCCATATTCCATGATATTTTAATCGCCGCTTTGGATACTCCTAAAATAAAAAATGCAAAAAATACGATATATAACTGTAGATTATTTCCAGAAAAAAATGTGGATATTAGAAAAAGAAGCGGGAACAATACAAGCAAACCAAAAGAAAATACATTATAAAGATTTGGATGCCAGCTATCGTGTAATTTACCCATAAAGGGCGATAAAATAAAAATTCCAATTTGAGCCACTACAACTTTTGCCAAAAAGCTTGTAGTATAGCTAAGCTTTAAAACATCAACCAAAAAGATAGGAACAGCTACCATCATCATGATAAAGCCCATGCCGTATAAGATAAAACTAATTTCAAACCTCGCAAACTGCCAGTTGTTTTTTAAAATCTTTTTTGACCTTTTGAGTGGTGCTATAAAAATACTGTGGAAGCTCAACTTTGCCTTTTTGTACAATTTGCTATTATCCCTAATTTTTACAAAATATAAAAGGAAGGAGTTAATAAAACCAAGAATACCGACTGCAAATAAAAAGTATTTGAAGTAATTTTCATGTAAATCAAGAAATTGTCCTGCAAAATAAGAAATTATCATCGTAATAAAAGTTGACAAACTAACAGTTATGCCAAATATCCTGCCCCTGTTTTTTTCCTTAAAATTTGTTTGAAAAAGACTATTTCTGGCAGGAATATAGGATGAATGAAAAAAGAATATAATAAATAATAACACCAGAAACTGATTCATATTTGTTATCCATAAACCTAAAATTAATAGCAATCTTCCAAAAATTGATATATATATAAAAAATTTAGATTTATTACGGGTTGTTTCGAGAATTTTACCCCACCAGATAGATATAAAATTGGTTACAGGATATATCATAACCAAAAGAGAAATCTGCCAGTCTGTAGCCAGCAGAGCTTTTCTTGCAATAATACTTCTGGTCCTCATCATACTAAGAAAGAATCCGTAGAAAAAAGTTGAGATAATTATTATTATGAAGGATCTCTTCTCTTTTTTATTCAAATTTAAAAAATTCATTTTAAAACTCTCCCTTTTTCGAAAGTATAATATCATAAATAATTTAATTTACAAATTATTTCTTTTCACGAATTGTTTTTCCTTTATAACGAATTCTTAATTTTAAGTATTTTGTATTACTTTATACAGATAACAAAAAACAGAATATAGTCTACTTATTTCAAAATTTGAATCAGAACTCTGGATAGATACCATAACATATGCTATAATAAACGATAATTATGAAGGAAGCGTATATAAGATTTTATGCAGAATTAAATAACTTTCTAAAAGAAAAAAACAGGTATAAAAATATTAAATATAAATTTAATAACAAAACTACAGTTAAACATGCAATAGACGATTATAATGTACCCCAGACAGAAATAGACCTGATTCTATCAAACAGCAAATCAGTGTCACTAAATTATAGAATTAAAAATAATGACAGAATAAGTATATATCCTGTATTCGAATCTTTTGATATAAAAAAAAGTAGCAGAATTAGAACAAATTCATTAAGAACTGTAAAATTCATTGCCGATGTTCACCTTAAAAAACTAGCTAAATATTTAAGATTTCTGGGTTTTAATACATTATATTTAAACAGTTTCAGCGATAAAGATATAGTTAAAATATCAAATAAAGAAAATCGAATAATTTTAACATGTGATATTGAATTATTAAATAGAAGAAAAGTTAATCACGGATATCTTGTTAAAAGCAGAAATAAGTATAAACAAATCGAAGAAGTAATACATAGATTTCAGCTTAAAAACTCATTTAATATATTTTCCAGATGTCTTGAATGTAATAGCAAATTAATAAAAGTATCTAAAAATATTATAAAAGATGAAGTTGATGAATATATTTATCTAAATTTTGAAATATTTAAAAAATGTGAAAACTGTAATAAAATTTACTGGAAAGGTTCTCATTTTGAAAATATGATTTCCACCATAAAAAATATTATACAGTAATTTGTATTTGCCCCTAATTATCCGGACTAAAACGAATGGTAGGATATTCATTTAGAAGGGAAAAGTAAGAGCAAAATAGTAGAATTTTATCTATCTAATAGATAGAGAGTTAGACCAACCAACTAGAGTATTTAACGAACACAAACAACGAAAAACTAACAACTGGAAACTACCAGACCACAACTTCTTTTTCCAGCTCAATATTTTTTTTCTTTCTTACAAAACTCTGGATATAATCAATTAATTTTTTTATTTCATCACCATCAGCACCATTTTTATTAACTATAAAATTACCATGTTTTTTAAAAACCTCTGCATTTCCTATTCTTGTCCCTTTTAAATCTAAATTATCAATAAGTTCACCTGCAAAAATTCCTTCATCTAGCTTATTTTTAAACACAGAACCGCATGATGGATAATCAAAATGTCCCTTTTTTATTCGCTGCTTTAAATTATAATTCATCTTTTTTAAAATATCTTTTTTTTCATCATATTCAAGTTCGAACTCAGCTTCTATTATAATGTAATCTTTATGCTGAAAAACCGAATCTTTATAACTAAATTTCATTTCTTCCGTGTTCAGGTTTTTAATTCTTCCATTATAAGTTAATACTTTAACATTCTTTATAATATCTGAGATGGAATTTTCATAAACACTTGCATTCATATA
>CAZMFS010000104.1:0-6654 GCA_964565585.1 uncultured bacterium | reverse complement strand
CATGAACATAAATATTCAGGTATTAATTATGTAACCTCTATAGAAAGACATAAGAAAAAGGACAAAAAGATATTAGAGAAAAGAAGAAATTATGGCAAAAGCAAAAGAAGAAACATCCAGAAAGGTTTGGAGGAAAACTTAAAAAAATGGAAAAGAAAAGAGGAGGTATCTTTAGCAGAACTACCTGACTCAAGAATTAAAAAAACTGATTGATGTGCGATTTGCCTTGACATAAAACGACAGGTTCAGGGTGACTAAATACAAAAAAATTAATTTAACTATTTTATTAATTACTTTTTATACAGCTACAAGTAGCAATTTTTAAATTATTACAGAAAGCATACTTCAGCAGAAAACCCTATGTAGTTTTTAATTACCCAAAAAGCTTTCTTAAAAGCTCTGTAGTTCTTTTAGCTGGGTTTTCTCTGATAGCTTTTTCCTCTTCTGCAAGAATAATAAACAACCCTTTTAAGGCTTTGTTAGTAACATATTCATCAATATCTATCAAATAACTGTTTAAAAACGGCATAGAATCGGTTTTATTTTTAATTTTATTATAATGCATGGTAACGCCTACACTATTTATGGATCTCTTTACAATGGGGAAAAATACTTTGTAAAGTCTAGTGTAAGATGTTTTTTTGAAATACTTTGTAGCAGAATCATCTTCTTTCTTCCAAATACCAACAGCATCCTGTATCGTCATCTGTTTAATAGAATCAACAAAAATATCAACGGCTATTGGAGCTGCTTTTTCGGCTGCCCTATTCATGGATAACACAAATTCATCAAACTCTTCATGAAAACCTATAGGTCTTAAGATTTTCTCTGCTTTTTTCAATTTTTCAGGAAGCGGTATTCTAATTTTGGGGTTTTTAAAATATCCATTTTTCTTTGATATTTTTTTTATTGCCCTCTTGGTACCAACACTTAAGGCCTCTTTCAATCCCGAGGCAATAGTTTGGTCGGATAAATCTTTTTTATTGCCACCGATTAGATCTTCAAATAAATCGCTAATATCATCTGAATAGGATATATTAACAAAAAGAAATAATAATACAGTAATAATCGAAAATAAAAAAAATAACTTTTTCATATTCCCCCTTTTTTAATATTTATCAGTGATTTGTGCTTGTTATTGGTTTATGTAATCCAACTATATTCATTTTATATCTAATAATATAGGTAATACAACATATTATCAATTTAATTATTCAATTATAATAATTTTTTAATTCTAGTACCCGTATAATATATTTTGGAGGTCTGTATATATAGATGAATATTTATATTATTATCATTTGCTTCAAGATTTTACAAATACAAATTCTGTATTATACTTATAATAGAATAAGGAGGGAATTATGGCAAAAAAAATAAAATATAACCAAATTGATGATAATTTATATGAAATTCCAAAGGATTATAAAAAAGGAATGAATGTTCCCGCAAGATTTTATGCATCCAAAAGTACTTTAAGCATAATTACTAATGATAATTCGTTAAACCAGCTTATAAATGTTGCCAAACTTCCCGGGATAGTAAAATATGCTCTGGCAATGCCCGATATTCATCAGGGATACGGATTCCCTATTGGAGGGGTCGCCGCATTTGAATATGAAAATGGTCTTATTTCACCCGGCGGAGTTGGCTACGATATAAATTGTGGAGTTAGATTATTAAGAAGTAATCTTAAAAAAGAAGAAGTTGAAAATCATATCAAGGATCTTACCTCCATGATATATTACAGCTGCCCTACGGGTACCGGAAAGGGAGCCTGTGTAAATGTTAATGAAAATCAACTAAAAAAAATATTGAAAAGTGGAGCTCAATGGGCGGTCAAAAACAACTACGGCGATAAGATCGACCTCGAATATATTGAAGATAACGGGAATCTTGATACTGATATATCTTATGTCAGTAATAGAGCAATTAGAAGAGGGAAAAATCAGGTTGGCAGCCTTGGTTCGGGTAATCATTTTTTAGAAATAGGGTATGTGGACACAGTATTTGATGAAAATCTAGCTCAGGTATATGGTGTTAGGAAAAACGATGTAGTTGTTCAAATTCACTGCGGTTCCAGAGGTCTCGGACATCAGGTTTGTACTGATTATTTAAAAAAATTAAGTTCATATGTAAACAAACACAATATAACACTTCCTGACAGACAGCTTGTTTATGCTTCCATAGATTCCAAGGTTGGGAAAGGATACTTCAATGCGATGAATGCCGCTGCTAATTTTGCCTTTAACAACAGACAGGTTCTAACCCATTATATTCGAAGAGCTTTTGAAAAATCACTTAAGCCTTTAAAAAAACCAATAGATCTTGATTTAATTTATGATATTACACACAATATTGCAAAAATTGAAAATCATAATATTAAAGGTAAAAGTAAGAAATTAATAGTACATAGAAAAGGAGCCACAAGAGCTTTCGGACCAAATCATAAACATCTACCCGGAAAATACAAAAGTTCGGGCCAGCCTATTCTAGTACCCGGCTCGATGGGAACACATTCCTATCTATTAGCAGGAACAGATAAAGCAATGACAGATACTTTTGGAAGCTCATGTCATGGAGCCGGCCGAAAAATGAGCAGAACCCAGGCCAGAAAAAGTTTTAAAGCAGATAAACTAATTAAGAAACTGTCCAAGAAAAAAATACATGTACAGGCAAAAAGTTATAAAGGTGTATCAGAGGAAGCCCCAGGTGCCTATAAAAATGTAAATAATGTGGTTAATATTCTAGATAACGCTAAATTAATTAATAAAGTTGCTAGATTAAGACCTATGGCTGTAATTAAAGGCTAGAATTAGATACAAACTGCAGTAAAACAAACACCAATAGAAAATAATCAAATTTAAAAGAAATCTATAAAGTAAAAATTTAAGATATTTTAAATTATATCTACAACAAAAATTATTATAATTTTACATGCTTTTAATTTACTTTTTAAATTATAATACCAGGACCATCATTAATTTTTACACATCAAATGTTATTTGAGTTCTATAAATATTATCTTTTCTAACAATTTCAAGATTATGATAGGTAGCTGCTTTTATTGCTATCTTTTTTTCTTTTTTTTCATCATACCCAAAAACATTTGCATTCAAGGAATTTTTCTTTATTTGTATATTAAGATTAGAAAATACAAATTCTCTGGTCTCATTAATATATAAAAGTTCATTCAGAAAATCAACAAGCAGATATTCATTGGAAAATGAATCCAAATTTATATCATGTTTAATATTTTTTAAATTTTTCACTTCTTTATACATTATATAAAACATACCCCTAGCTGCTTCTGAAAATATATTTTCTATTGAATCAGCACTTACTTCAATAGCTAAATCAGCAGTATGTTCTATCTCTTTATACATCATCATCCTTAACAATACTATTATATACCTTTGATTCCTCAAAAGAAATATCGGGACGACAGTTTTCATTAACAAAAACGTAATTATCAAGTCTATAAATAATTTCCAGTTCTTCAAAAACTTTAATGATAAAATCGATATATAGTTTACTTGAAGAACTTTTATTAAAAAGTTCCTCCCTACTTATTGTTTTGTGTTTTTTTATTAGATTATAAACATGAACAAAGTTTTTCCTTTCGATATTTGCCATTTCTTTTATATGATTTCTAAGGTCTTTTATTTTTACCTGTAGTTTTCTTCGTCCATTATATTTATCTATTTCCAAATATCCTACCAGATCAATATTCTTAGAAATATAATTTATATAATCACCTTTATTAAATCCAATTGCATCAATTTTCTTATCTTTGCTGTAAAATTTAAATTTCAGGTGATTGTTGCCAACTATTCTTAAATCATCTATATTCACAGAATCCAATTTATATAGAGGTTTAGGGTTTTTATATCCAAATGGAGCCAGTTTTTTGACATCATCAATTAGCTTTTTAGAGATTTTTGTATTATCAATTTTGGAATCTATTTTAATTTTAGGTATTAAATGATACTTATCTATATCTTTTTTAATTTTTTTATTCATTTTATCTCTCAATTTATTAATATTTTCTTCTCTTATTGAAAATCCTATCGCCTGGTGATGCCCACCTAGTTTTGTAAAAAGATCTTCGTACTCTCTTGTAATCCGATACAGGTTGATATCATCAACACTTCTTCCCGATCCCTTACAAACACCATTATCCTGAGTAGAAATCATTAAAACGGGCCTATGATACTTTTCGGTTAACCGTGATGCAACAATGCCAATAACACCTGGATGCCATTCTTTTTTTTCAAGAATCAAAATATATGTATTTTCCAAATCCATCTTATTTACTTTTTTAACTGCTTCTTTATAAATATTCTCTTCAATCTCTTTTCTTTTTGTATTTTTATCCTCAATATTTTCGACCCAGCTTTTTATTTCTTTACGGTCTTGATCTACAAATAGTTCAACAAGTTTATTAGCATCTGATAATCTACCCATTGAGTTTATTCTGGGACCCACCACAAAACTAATATTTGCAGGTTTAATATTTTTTAAGCTCAAACCACTTTTTTTTATAATTTCCTTTAATACCCTATTATGAATGTTTTCCAGACCGTTCTTCACTATTATTCTATTTTCATCAAGAAGCGGTACGATATCTGCTACCGTTCCAGTAGCAACTATGTCCAACAAATGTTCTAATTTCGAATCTGCTAATGCACAGCACAGTTTATAAGCTACCCCAACTCCTGCTAGATTTTTATATTTATAGTGCCCCAGCTTGGGATTTAATATTGCATCAGCCTTAGGTAACTCATCCCCCGGCATGTGATGATCGGTTATTATAACTTTTTTATTTTTTTTCTTTAAGTATTGGACCTCTTTTATTGCTGTTATGCCACAATCAACCGTTATTAATAAATCAAAATCATCAATACGATCCTCTAGCAGTTTTTTATTTAATCCATATCCATGATCAATCCTATTCGGTATTATCCAATCTATCTCTGCATTCAAATCTTTTAAAACCTTGATTAAAACCGAGGTACCAGTTATACCATCAACATCATAATCACCGTAAACAACAATTTTTTTTGATTTTTTTATATAAGTTTGTATGATATCAACTGCTTTTTTCATATCTTCAAACTCATATGGAGAATAAAGATACTCTAATTCCGGATTTAAATATTTCTCAAGGTCTTTAGTATCTTTTATTCTATTTAGAACGATACTGGCGACTGATTGATCAAGATTATATTTTTTCGATATTTTCTTAATTTCAGATTTTTTTTTATTTTTCAATTTCCAGATATACTTCATAAAAAGAACCTGATAAAAATAAACAAAAACATTCCAAATCCAACTATATACTTAAAAGAAATAGCCAGAGTTCTACCAATAACAGCCCCATAACCAGCTTTAATACTATCCTTCATCTGTTTCTTTACAAAGAAGTATTCTAGAAATATTGTTCCAAGAAACATACCTACAAAAGCTCCTATTAAACTTCCGATAAATGGAAATACAGCTGAACCAAATATTGCACCAATAATTGTTCCTATCAATGCACCAAATAAACCTTTTTTTGAAGAACCGTATTTTCTCGCCCCCCAAACACCGCTTAAATAATCCACCAACTCACATAATATTGCTAAAGCTAAAAGTAAAAAAAAGTGCCAAAGGGTAAAAGTATTTGATGAATCTAGAAGATAGTAAAAAAGAACAATAAAAGAAGCTATAAAGTTACCTGGAATACCAACCGGCAGAAGAAGAACTCCTGCCAGTATTATTAGCAAAAGAAATATTTTTAATAGAATCAACAGCATATATTAGTTGTTTGATACCTTCAAGTGTGCTTCTATTAACACGGGGCTTGATATAAAGATAGAAGAATATGTTCCTATAATCACACCAACCAATAATGCAAATGAAAAGTTTTTAAGTATCTGCCCACCTGCAAGATATAAAACAACGATTACCAGCAAAGTTGTTAAAGAAGTAATTATTGTTCGGCTTAAAGAATTGTTGATAGCTTTATTTACCGTACTTTCATAATGTTCATCACTTCTTGGTCTTTCCGTTCTCATATATTCTCTAATCCTATCAAACACAACTATAGTATCATTTAATGAATAACCAATAACCATAAGTATTGCAGCTAAAACTGATCTATCAAATTCAAATTGAAATACTGCAAAAGCTCCCAGCGTAATTAATACATCATGGACTAATGCTAGAATCGCCCCTATTGAGTACTTGAATTCAAATCTCCATGAAACATAAATTAATATCCCTATAAGGGCAATAATAATTGCATAAAGTGAGTTTTTCTGTAGGTCTTTTCCTACGCTTGGACCAACCTTTTCTTCACTTTCTAAACTCAGATTATTATAGTTATCTGTCAAATATTCTTTAAGTCTGGATAGATCCTTGCCCTGTTCAATCTTAATCAATAAATCTTTTGGAGAACCGTATCTTTGAATTACAGCATTTCTATATCCTGCATCATCTAGTTGTTCCCTTATTTTATTAGTTTCTACTTTGTTTTGGAATTTATAATGAAGTGTTGCTCCTCCTTCAAAATCTATCCCCAGATTCAATCCTCCGTTAAGAAAATAAAATATTACACCAATTATTATTAAGGCTATCGAAAATACAAAACCTATTCTTCTTCTTTTTTTC
>CAZMFS010000103.1:0-6666 GCA_964565585.1 uncultured bacterium | reverse complement strand
TGATCTTTTCTCACGGTTCAAGATTGTTTTCAATGATGAAGCCTACTCCTTTTTTAATGATGTTTATGGGGTATTAAAGCAGCTTTATTCAATAGATTCGATGATTCTATTTGATATGGATCATAATAAGTGTCTTTCTTATGGAACAAAAAAGGATGATTTTGAAATAGAACCCTGGATGGAAAAATATGTGGAAAAATTTGTTCATAAAGATGATATATATTTTTCTATGGATTGTGAAAATGATCCGGAGTTTGAAGAAATCAACAAGAGATTAGATGCAAAAACTTCACTGTTTATACCACTAAAGGCTATATTAGAAACCGAACCAAATATGGGTGATAAAAAAGTTTTTAATAAAGTTGAGGATCTTATTAATATTAATTTCAAAGAAAAAAATGCAATAAACGAAATGCACATTATTCAGCTTGGTCTGCTTGTCAATCAGTATCTGATTAGATATCAAACTATAAAAGAACTAAAATCATTTGTTAATGTCAACACTGCTATTTATGAAGAAACTCCTTATGGTTTGATGGTTATGGATGAGAATTTTGTAGCCAATGTAAATTTATCAGGAAGAAAAATACTGGATATATCTAAAAAGACATCGATGATATGCTCGAGAATGGGGCTTTGTTATTACTGTAGCAAAAAAAGCTGCAAGCATAGAAATAAACATCTTGTGAATATAAAAAATTATTTTAGTAAAAAGCAGATAAAAGAGATGAAAAATAAGATGAAAGCAGCTTTTGATAGTTTTGAACCCCAGAATCTTCAGTTATGGTTCAATGATAAGTTTCTTCGATTTACAATAGTTCCTTTTGTTTTAGAGGAAGAAAGCCTGAAAAAATTTTATGAGGATAAGGATAGAAAATCTGTTATTAGTGCTATTATATCCTTTCAGGATATTACCGATACTGTTGAGAAGCAGAAACTAAAAAGGGATTTAGAAATTGCAAGAAAGATTCAAATGAATCTTCTTCCAAAAAGGGAATTATCTATAAATAATTTTGATATAAAAGCAGCCTATGTTCCCGCACAGGAAGTAGGCGGGGATTACTATGACATAATAATGCTTGATAATAGAAAAAAAATGGGGATAGTACTGGGAGATGTAAGTGGAAAAGGAATAGCCTCTGCCCTGTTTGTGGGAGAATTAAAAGGTGTAATAAACTCAAGCTTTTCCTTTTTTAACAATATATTAGATATTGTATTGTACATGAACAAATATTTAAGAAAATCAAAACAAAAAGATTTTTTTGTAACTTCAATTATTGGAACAATTGATTTTGAATCAAATCAATTTAGCTGGATTAGGTGCGGCCATAATGAACCATTATATTATGATAGTACTAAAAATAAGGTAGAATACCTTAAAAATCCTGGTATAGGTTTAAATTTAAGCAATCAGAAGATTTTTGAAGAAAGTATAGAAGTAAAAAAGGAAAATTTAAATAAAGGGGATGTCCTGCTGCTGTATACGGATGGTATAACAGAGAAAATGAATAATAATAAGGAAATTTATGGCAATCGAAGACTTAAAAATATTTTCAAAAATAATGTTCACAGGTGTTCTTCAGAAATTGTTAAAGAGATTATTAAGGATCTGGAGGCATTTGTGGATTATGATGAAAGAACTGATGATATGACTATATTGGCAATTAAATTGAAATAGGAGTGTTTATGATAGATAATATAGTAATAGGAGCAGGAGTTGCAGGCTGTGTTTTGTCAAATCAGCTTGCTGAAAAGGGACAAAAAGTATTATTGATTGAAAAGAGAAACCATATAGGGGGGCAGGCATTTGATTATTTTAATTCGGATGGGGTGTTGGTTCATAAGTACGGGCCACATATATTCCATACCGATTCTAGAAAAGTATTTAAACTGCTTGATAGGTTTACGAACTGGCATATATATAATCATGAAGTCCTGGGATATATAGATGATTCTCTTGTCCCAATTCCTTTTAATTTAAATTCGATTAATTATTTATTCCCCCCACCAAAAGCAGAGAAATATATAAACAAACTTGTAAAAGATTTTGGTTATGGCAAAAAAATTACTATATGGGATTTAAAAAATTCAGAAAATGATTTAATGAAGGAACTCGCCGATTTTATTTATGAGAAGGTGTTTTATAATTATACCTTAAAGCAGTGGGATCGAACACCTGAACAACTTAAAAAGGAAGTTACTTCAAGAGTACCTGTGGCAATCTCGAGGGATAATCGATATTTTTATGATAAATTTCAGCTAATGCCGGCTAGAGGATATCATAAAATGTTTAAAAGTATGATAAAAAATAAACAAATTAAACTTCTTCTCAATACTGATTTTAAAGAAGTTTTGAAATATGAAAATAATAAGTTCTTTTTGTTTGATAATGTTAAGATTGGCAGAATTTTTTATACTGCCCCTATTGATTATTTCTTTAATTTTAAATATGGAACTTTACCGTATAGATCCCTGGAGTTTGAATTTAAAACATATCAGCAAAATTTTTATCAGCCGAATGCCGTAATAAATTATCCGAACAACTATAATTTTACACGAATTACAGAATTTAAACATTTTACAATGCAAAATATTTCTCGAACTACCATTGCCAAAGAATATCCCAAAGAGTGCAATATCAAAAATGGAGATATTCCTTACTATCCAATTCCGCAGAAGAAAAGTGAAAAAATTTATAAGAAATACGAAAAAGAAGTAAAAGAAATAGATAACTTTTATCCTGTGGGAAGGCTTGCAGAATATAGGTATATGAATATGAATCAAACAATTAAGAATGCATTAAGAACCCTGAAGGATATAAAATGAATTATGAGGAAGCTATAAATTATTTGGATTCTTTTATTAACTATGAGAAAAAGAAAACAAAAGATTATAATGAGAAATTGTATAATCTCGATGAATTTGAACGGATACTAGAGAAATTTGATAATCCGCAAAATGAGATTAAAACTATTCATGTTGCCGGATCTAAAGGAAAAGGTTCAACAGTAGAATTTGTTAAAAATATTCTACAAAACAACGGATTTAAGGTCGGTACATTTACCTCTCCTCACCTGGTAGATGTTAGAGAAAGAATACGAATTAATGATGATAAAATAAGCAAAGAGGAGTTTGCTGAAATAACAGAAAAAATTAGTGACACAATTGATCGGGAAAATATAAAAAAAAGATATAGAACCTTTTTTGAACTCATAACTTTGATGAGCTTTTTATATTTTAAGAAAAAGGGAATAGATTATGCAGTTTATGAGGTTGGTCTTGGAGGAAGACTGGATAGTACTAATGTGATTCATCCCCGGGTTTCCATTATATCTCTAATTGATCTGGAACATACAAATCTATTGGGTAATACTTTAAAACAGATTGCTTATGAAAAGGCTGGAATAATTAAAAAAAATATTCCTGTTGTTGTTAGTAAACAAAAATCAAAAAATATAGCTGATTATTTTTTAAAAATAGCAAAAGATAGAAAAGCACCTATCTTTCTTTATGGGAGAGATTTCAAGGTGATGAATAACAGTTTTATTCTAGAAACAGGTAAAAGAATAGGTCCGATAAAAATGCGAATGGAGGGTAGACATCAGTTAACAAATGCAGTTACCGCCCTTCAGGCAACAAGACTGCTTAATGAGGAATTAAAAATTACAAAATCCTTAAATGCTATTAAAAATACTAAACTAAGCGGTCGAATTGATATAAGAAGAATAAATAATAGAACTGTTGTTTTAGACACGGGGCATACATTAGAATCAATTAAAGTGTTATTTGATGCTTTAAACAGAAAATTTGAAAATTTGCAGAATAGAGATGTGTACTCTATAGTGTCATTTTCTTCTGGCAAGAAAATTAAAAAAATGCTTAAATATGAAGCTAAATTTAATACAATTTTGATATTTACGGAAAATTCATCTTTTAGAAGCGCTTCATTGGAAGAACTTAAAAAAATAAAAGAGCCGCATAGGTCTTATAGAAACCTCGATGAAGCTTTTAGATATGTTATGGAAAAATCTAAAAAAAATGATATTATATTGATACATGGTTCTTTTTATTTGATGACAGATGCCGATAGGATTTTAGGAGAATATGGCGAAGAATTATAAAGAATTACCAGATTTTGATTTAATTAATCTTATTAAAGAAGGAGATATCAAAGCATTTGAGGAAATATTCGAAAGATACAGGATATTTGTGAAAAATATTGCCAGAAAGTTTTCAAATGAGGAAAACAGGGTTGAGGAAATTCTTCAAAATACCTTTTTAAAGGTTTTTATGAAAATAGATCAATTTAAAAAGAATGCGAAATTTTCATCCTGGTTGTATACAATTTGCAAAAATGAGGGTAGAATGTTTTTGAGAAAGAAAAAAAAATACAACAAATTTAAAAATATTGAAGATAGAATGGATCACTTTGAGAAGCAGGAAAACAAGAGTGTTGATGAACAGGTTGAATTGAAAGAACTTAAAAAAACAGTGAAAAAAGCTATAAATGAATTGCCTCAGCATTATCAGGAAGTTTTAAGAAAGGTTGCTTTTGAAGGAAATAAGTATCAGGAAGTTGCCGAACAGCTGGATTTAACAACAGCTCAGGTAAAAAGCAGGCTGTACAGGGCTAGACAGAAGCTCAAAAAAATGCTAGAAAAACATATTAAATATACCTCATACTGATTAGAGATTAGAAATTATAGTATATTAGTTTTAAAACAATAAATATCTCAATATTTTGTACTTTCAATATGGATTTTTAATTATTATGCTATTGTTTGAATTGGGCAATTATACAGTACCATTTCATTTTTTCAAAATCATCGATTTGTGGAAAAACGTGATTGATAATTTTAACATTTTCAAATCCGAGTTTCTCCAGATGATGTACAAGAGTATCCGCTTTTATGGGATAGTACTTTTCCTGAAAGATTTTTTTATCAAAAATTTTTTTATCTTTTTCATAGGAGATTATTATATTGAAGGTCATTGATCCATCTTCGTTGTAATCCCATACCTGTATATAATTAATACGTTTATCATCTTTAAATACTGGATCGAGAATATAAAATCGCTTTTTTTCCTCCAAAATCCTGTCCCAGTTTCTGATATCAAAATATATGTAGCCATTACTTTTAATTAATTTACTCATTTCTTTTAATGTTTTTTTTACATTTTTATTTTTTACATGCGGCAGGGAATTTCCTGTAGATATAACGCAGTCAAACTTCCTGTTAAAAGCTGAAGAGATGTTTTGAAAGTCACAAACCTTTAAATCAACTTCCAGATCCTGTTTTGAAAATTTTTCTTTTGCCTTTTCAATCATATTTTCATTGATATCTGCTCCGGCAATTTCATATCCCATTTCAGCGAGAGGAAGAGTTAAATTGCCTGTACCAATACTTACATCCAGAAAAGAGTTTATTTTCTTATCTTCAAATAGGTAACTATAAAAATCCTTTATCATTTCATGGTGTCTTTTTGTAAAAAAAATATCATAAAGTTCTGGATAATTATAGTAACTCATTATTCCTCCTTTATTATAATTATATGTTAGAAAGAAAAATATTCCAAGATAAAAAAAGCCGGAAGATGAAGCTCTTCCGGCTTGATTTTTATAGTAAGATACTGCTTTTAAACTAATTTAAATATTTTTTCTGAACGTAATTAGCCCATTTTGTGCAGGCTTTTCCGTATTTTCCTGAATATGAAGAACCCTGATTGTAGTAGTTATAAGACTGTTGGTAGCTTTTGGCTTCAAGATAGATACCACCTAATAGATAATAATGCTTAGCTGTTTTTTTCATCTGAAGAAGTTTTTTAGCAGATGAAATTGCTTTATTATGCTGACCCGAATTTTTGTATGATTTTGCTAGATAATAATGTCCGTATTCAAATCCAGGTTTAAGCTGAGTTACTTTTTTAAATGAATTAGCAGCTTTAGTGTATTGTTTTCTTTTGTAGTAGGTTTTACCAAGATAGTAATATGCATTAGGATATTCTCTAATATTTGTTGTTTTGGTAAGATAATTAATTGCCTGATTGTATTTTTTTGCCATGTAGTAGATTTTACCTGTTTCATAAAGTGATTTATAATCATTAGAGTTGATATTTACGGCTTTCTTAAAGTTTTTAAGAGCATTTGAATATTGTTTCTTTTTGGAATAACTTTTACCTACCATATAATAGGCAGTATATGATGGTTCTTTTGCTGCATTAAAGTACTGTTTCCCGTATTTGATAACATTGTTATAGTTTTCAGTATTGTAGTAGGCCTGAACAATCAGATTTAATGCTTCTTTATGGTTTGATTTAATACTTAAGATCTCTCTTAGAGGGGCTATTGCCTCACCGAATTTTTTAAGTTTAAAATAGGCATTAGCTAATCCCAGTCTTGATTTTATATGTTTTTTATCTTCTAAAGAAGCTTTTTTAAATTTAGTTACGGCTTGATTAGTCTTTCCGTTTTTAAGAAGCTTAACACCTTCGTTGTAAAGATCAGAAGCACTTTGTGCAAATACTAGTGTGCTCATTATAACTATTGTTAATAAAGTCAAAGCTATTTTTTTTACCATTATTTACCTCCCTTAATAATTTTAACCCTTTTATAATTAATAAACTTGACATATACAAGATTATAAATAAAATATTAAATAAGTCAAG
>CAZMFS010000102.1:0-6692 GCA_964565585.1 uncultured bacterium | reverse complement strand
GAAATGAAACAGTATTTGAATACTCAAAAGGATCAAGAAGTCAGTCCCAGTTAAAGAATATCGCTGATATTCTTGCAAACAAAAAGAAAAGTGCTGTGTAATTATTATAAAATAGGAGGTTTTTATGTC
Source organism: uncultured bacterium (assembly GCA_964565585.1). Classification (GTDB taxonomy): domain Bacteria; phylum Macinerneyibacteriota; class Macinerneyibacteria; order Macinerneyibacteriales; family Macinerneyibacteriaceae; genus Macinerneyibacterium. Next base: position 6,563 of record CAZMFS010000102.1, on the reverse strand, counting down.
AAAAAAACAAAACCATAGAAATGCTTTACTTGATAAAAAACTTGATAAAAAAATAAAAAGTATAGAAAACAACACAACCCCAAAAAAGAAAAACAATATTAAAAAAGACAATAAAAAATCTAAGTCAAAACAACAAAAAGAAGAAAAAGTGCTTAAAATCGGAGAATATAAGCACAAAAAAATACCTAAAACATATATGATTGATGATAGAGTAGTTAAAGAACTGGATAAAGCTTCTAGGTATATTTCTTTTCTTGAAAATAAAGATGTTTCAAAAAGTGAAATTGTTAATAGAGCTGTAAAAAAAGAAATAAGAAAAATTGCTAGAGAGTATGATTTTAAAATAGTAAAAGGATAAAAAAAATAGTATGTACTATATTTACAAAGCTATTAAAAAAAACAAAGTTCTTTATATAGGAAAATCAACAAACATATTTAAAAGAATGGGTCACCACAAAAACAATAGTAAGTGGTGGGATAAAAAAACTAAAATAAAAATAGCAACTATAAAAAACAAAACACTTATGGATATATATGAGCTTTATTTGATAAACAAACATACCCCTAAATACAACATTCAAAATAATAGAAATGATAATGTTGACAAAATAAAAAGTTACCCTGTTTTTAATAAAACATATCTACAAATAAAAAAAGAGAAAAAAAGAATAAAATTATATAAAAAAAATATTAAAAATTTTAATAAATCATTAAAACAAAAAATTAAAAAAAATAAAAAGATCTCTAAAGAAAAAATAGATAAAAGATCTTTTAAAAAAGAATTTGATATTTACTTTAGAATTGCCAAAAAACAAATAGATAGGATGTTAAATCATGTAAAAAAAGCAGATACAAAGTTGAAATCTATTGGAGTGATACCAATAGTTAAAAGAAATAAAATAACACCAATTTTTCCAGAAGATATACAAAAAACATCAGTAGCACTAAGAGTAAGAGAAAAACTTAATGACTATTTAAAGTTAAAAAAATGGAGAATTGGATATACAACCTCTATATCTAAAAAAATGAATGATGAATATTCTTTATTAAAAAATATAAGCTCCTACCAATATGGAAATAAAAAAGCAGACATAGTCAATACTTATATATATTTAGAAGATATTAAAAGATATGATCTAGATCTAATAAAAGCTAATCATAAAAAAACAGAAAAACAAAAAAAATACCTTAAGTTAAAAAAATATTTTTTAGAAGAAATAAAAAGAATTACAAGAATAAGTGAAAAGAATATTAATAAATACAAAATAAAAACAAAAACAAAACTAAAAAATATTGAAGAAAAAAGAAAAAATTATCTTAAAAAAATATACAATAATAATAAAAAAATATTTATAATTTATTACCCTAATAAAAAAGATAAAAAATGTAAGAAAAAAATTGGAATAAAAAAATTAACTACTAATATAAAAGAATATAGTTTTATAAATAAAGGTGTTTGTTCACTATTACTGAAAAAAAACAAAAAAGAGATAATATTAATAAACCCTAAAAAAATAAAAACTATAATAGGAAAAAAATCATATAAAAGAAATTTCAATAACAACAGCTTACTAAAAAAGAATAAAAATTATATCTTATTACCTGAAAAGTTTAGTAATGAAGTAGAAGAAATCATTTACCGTAAAGCATTGTCAAAGAAAAATAATATCATATTAAATTATAATTCAAATTATAATACTAAAAAAACTTATAAAAATATATGGTGAATATAAACGAAAAAGAACACAACCGTCTTGAAAGGAGCAAAAAAATGGATTTTATAGATAAAGAAAACAAGAAAAGAATAGATAATTATATAAAAAATCTTAAATTCAACATGAAAGGTGTTAGAAAACTAATGGGGATAAGTCAGGAAAAATTCGGAAAATTAATCGGAGTATCTCAACAAACAGTTTCTAACTGGGAAAATCCTGAGGTAAAAAAATACCCTCCGTTAGAAATAATATTATATATAAACCTTCATTCAAAAGCAACTCTTGATGATTTTTTTAAAACAAAATTAAAATTTCACGATTCTAGTGATAAAAAAGAAAATTAAAATCGGGTTTTGTTTATTCGAAATACTTGTTTATTCGTATACTTGTTTATAGGAGCTGTAAATTAGTACAGATTAATAATTTACAATCCTTTTCAAGACATCTATGGAGTTATTAAAGGTATTTCAAGACATCTATGGAGTTATTAAGAATATTTCAAGACATCTATGGAGTTATTAAAGGTATTTCAAGACATGAAAAAAAATAAGTCTTGACATTATAAAAATATGATATATTTTTATAATATAAAAAAAAGGGGGATAAAATGAAAAAGAAAAGAATTAAAAGCGGTGCAATGATTTGCAAATCTAATAATTTTATTGATTTACCAATGGGTATGAGAAATACAACTGCAAAACTATTGGGAATAGCAATATCAAAAATAAATCCCTTTTACAAAGATATTGATTTTAGTAAACATAAAGTAAAAATAAAATTTGATGAATTTCTAAAACATAAAAATCAACATTTAGATTATGCAAAAGCAATAATGAACAAACTTGGAAGTATAAAAATAACGATACCATATAATAAAACAGAGGGGGAAACAAGAAAATATATAAAAGAAACAAATAATCTCAGTGAAGACGCAGAAGGAATTTTTATGTTCCCAATTATGAGCCAAACCTTTATTGATAGTAAAAATAAAGAAATAAATCTACATTTTCACAGAGCAATGAAACCTTTCTTAATCGACTTAGATAAATATACAATGTATGCTCTACAGTCAGTTATCAAATTTAAAGGAAAATACACATGGAGGTTCTATGAACTATGTTGGAAAAACTACAATAGAAATAAAAACAAATTATACAATTTTGAATATTCACCAGATAAAATAAAAAACTTACTTAAACTCAAAGGGGAGTTTTTTGATAATAAAGGGAAAAAAGTCAAGAGAAATAAATATAAACAATGGGGCGAATTTGAAAAAAGAGTATTAAAACCTTCTCAGGAAGAATTAAAAGAAAAAACAGATGATCTTTATTTCGATTATAAATTAGAGCGAGGAGGCAAGGGAAACGCCGTTCAAAAAATAATATTTATAAACAAAAGTAAAATAGAAAAACCTTTTAAAAAATCTAAAAGTAAAGAATTTATCTATATTCAAAAAATGCTTCTTGAATATAACATAAACCATAACAATAAAGATATTAAAATACTTAAAAGGTATAAGAAAAACAATATAGAAGAAGCACTAAGGATTATAGATAAATATAGAGAATCAATAAACAACAAAATGGGATATTTGATAAAATTACTAAAAGTAAAAAAAGAAAGAGGCTATTTTAACATACAAGATCTTGTAGATAAAAAGAAAAGTGAGGCAAAAGAAATTGATAAAATGCAGAAAAAGATACTTAAAAATACGGATTTAGAACTAAAAGATATTTTTAGATCAATAGATTGATAACAAAAAATTACTATATATAGTGGTAAAATAGAGAAAAAAAACATAGATGTCTTAAAATAAGCGAAAAAACCAAAAAAAACGGAAAAATGACACATATCTAAAACACTAAATAACAATAAGATACAAATAATACCAATATAGATAGTAAAATTAAAAAACAACTCCATAGATGTCTTGAAAAGAAAAATTATTCTTTAGAAAGATCTTTTTTTACAAGATCATCAATAGAAACATTGAAAAGATTAGATAATTTAACCAACACGCTTAATCTGGGATCAGCATTACTATTGTTTTCATAAGAAGCAACGGTTTGTTGAGAAATACCTATAAGACTACCTAATTCCTCTTGATACATATTGTGTTTTTTTCTCAAATATTTTAAATTTTTTGAAAATATTTTACTATATTTATCTAACATTTTAACACCAGTTAAAGTGTAAATAAAAAAAATTTATATTCAACAAAAAAAGTACTTGAAATACCACAGCAATAGTATATAATAATAAAAGTAAGGAAATAAGAGGTTATATGGTTTATTTGGGGATGAGAAATAAATTTATTAATTTTATATAAATTTTAGTTAATAATTTTAATTTTTAAGTTTAAAATTAGGGGGTAAACTTGAAAATATTAATTTGTGGCAGTCGATATTATAAAGATTTTCAAAAAATAAGAGATTATCTAAAAAATTTAAAACAACAAACAAAAGAGAAAATAACAGTAATTGAGGGGGGAGCAAAGGGAGCCGATATTCTTGCAAGAAAATCCTGTAAAGAATTGGAAATAGAATTTAAAGAGTATAAAGCCAACTGGAAAAAATACGGAAAATATGCCGGCCCAAAAAGAAACCAAAAAATGCTTGATGATAATCCCGATATAAAAAAAGTTGTTGCTTTCCATGAAGATTTAGAAAAAAGCAAGGGAACAAAAAATATGATTAAAAAAGCAAAGAAAAAGAATATAAAAGTTGAAACCTATAAGTAGGAGGTAAATTATGAAACTGGACAGGGCAAAAATTTGGGATTTTGATATCCCGGAAAATGTATTAAACAGCATACTGGATAATCTTGAAAGAGGATTAAAAAACATAGAAACAGAACTTGATGAAGAAACTGTGTATTTAGTAATCAACAATGTAATAAGAGGAAAGTATGAATATAAAAACGCTTATGTTCATATGCCAACCGATGAACTAACAAGACTAACAGAGGAAATAATAAAAGGAAAAGGAGACGAAACCTTACTACCAATGTGGACTGTAACCAAAGAAGAACTGAAAGAAATTGAAAATAGAGAACCAATGTCCGATGAGGAGTATTTTAAAAAACACTATTAAATTATGGATTTAGAAATTAACGATTTTAATTACAGAATAGAAAAAGATATTGGTGAGTTTTTTGAGGAACTCGATTTAAGTAATAAAGCCAAAAATCTATTCTACAGACTACCAGATTACAAAATTCATTCTCTAAAAGTAACCAAAATAGCAGAAAAAGTTGCAAAAGAGCTAGAATACAGCCCAGAAAAAGTAAAAAGTATTAAAAAATCAGCACTAATGCATGATATAGGGAAACTAAAAGTAAACCCTGACATCTTTTTAAATGATAAAAAACTTACCCAAAAACAGAGAAAAATATATATAGAACCACATATAAAAAAGACAAAAGAAATATTAGAGGAACTTGATGAGTTTACAGAAAAGGAAATAAAAATTGCAACTCAACACCACGAAACAATAAACGGAAAAGGATATCCTGAAGGATTAGGAGGAGATGAAATATCACAGGAGGGTAAAATCTTAAAAGCCTGTGATACATTCGAAGCAATTACAGACGATAGGTTGCATAATCCCGCAAAAACTCTAGATAAAACAAAAGAAATAATGGAAGACTTATCGGGAAAGAAAATAGATAGAAAAATAGCAAATATAACTTATGAAAAAGGAGTAGAAGTATATAAAGACTACCTAAAAAAAGTAATTCCCCATACAACATTGAAAAAATTCAAAAACCACAGAAATTTTGAAGAAGCAAAAAATGGGAACTATGATAAAGCCAGAGAAATGGTAGAAGAACTAGTAAACGATAAAAATATAGAACTGCTTGAGGAAATGACACCAAAAAGAAGTATTCTTCTTCCGGTTGTATCTCAGGAAGAAAAAAATAACAAAATCCCAAAAGCATATGCCGACTACATTTCAGAAAAAACCGGATATGCCGTAGATACAGATATAAAAAAACTTAAAAAAGAAAACAGAAAAAATAAAACTGCAATGGAAAGATTATTAAATAGAAATAATTTCCAGGGAAATATTAAAGAAAATGTAAATTACATACTTGTTGATGATGTAGTAACCCAAGGGGGAACACTTCGAGATCTTGAAGAATATATAGAAAACAACGGGGGTAATGTAGAAAAACATACAACAATAAGTTATTCTCAGTATTCCACAATGCTTGAACCCTCAATAAAGCTAAAAAATAAGATAGAAAATAATATAGGTAAAGAAAAAATCAATAATTATCTAAAAAAATATAATATAGCAGAAAAACTTGATGATTTAACGGGCGGTGAAGCAAGATATATAGCTAAATTTAAAAACTTTAAAAATTTAAAAAGAAAAACCATAAAAACCTTAGAGAACTTAGAGAAAGAAAAAAATATTATAAAAGAACAGAAAGGGGAATACATGACAAATGATTATAATGATCAAAAATCAATAAAAGAACTTATAGAAGAAGAAAACATAGAAAAAATAAAAAAAATTATAGAAGAAGCAGAATCAGAACAGGAAATTAAAATGATAAATGAGAAAATATTAGAAAAAAACTCAGAACTGCTTTTTAAAGAAACAAAAAACAAAAAATTATTTGAAATAATAAATAAAAACCAAAAAAAACTAAAAGAAAAAACCAAACCGAGAAGATTAACAAAAAAACAAAGAAATAAATGGATAAATATGTATAGAGAGAATAAAGAAAAATTCAAAAAAGAGCTTAATAAATTAGAAACAAAAGAAAACACAAAATACAACAAGATATTATCAATATCACTAACTAAAAATAAAACAATAAAGGACGATTTAATAAAAG
>CAZMFS010000101.1:0-6710 GCA_964565585.1 uncultured bacterium | reverse complement strand
ATTCTTATGTGGTTAATGAAAGAAAATAAGAAAGTTAAATAAATTGTTGGAGAATTAAATGGTTCGCTTTTTAGAAATAGGATTAAAGGAAAATAGGAAAGATTTTGAAGCAATAAGTATTATTAAAGAAAGCAAAAAATTTTTAAATTTAGAGATAAAAGATCTTGAGGTAAGAAAGCTATATGCTTTTGATCTGGAGATTTCTGATAAAGAATGGGGAACAGTAAAAGATGAGTTTCTGGACAGCGTTATTGAAAAACAAGTAAAAAATCATAAAATAGATGAATTAAAGTATGCTGTTAAAATTGGATTTAATCCGGGAGTAACTGATAACGAAGGCCGGACAGCAAAGGAAATGGTTGAAGATATTCTTGATAAAAAATTTCCTAATGAGCAAAAAGTGTATACTTCTAAAATATATTTGTTTAAAGATAAAAATATTACTGAAGATGATATTCAACATTTATCGAAGGATTTACTTGCAAACGAGTTAATCGAGGATATAAAGATATTTGACAAAAATGAGTTTAAATCAAAAAAAAGTTATGAAATTCCTAAAATAAAATCAGAAGACAAACCCAAGGTTAGAAAATATGTTCTAAAGGATAATGACAGAAAGCTTCTTGAACTTAGTAAAGAAAGATTGATGGCTTTAAATTTAGAAGAAATGAAAGCAATAAAAAATTATTATGATAGAAAAGAAATACAAGAGAAAAGAGAAAAAGTTGGCTTGGATAAAAAAGCCACAGATGCTGAACTTGAAATGCTTGCTCAAACCTGGAGTGAGCACTGTAAACATAAAATATTCTCTTCAAAAATAGATTATTTTAATAAAGAGAAGGACCAAAGAGAGGAAATTGATTCTATATTTAAAACATATATTGTAAACCCTACTCTCAAGCTAAGAAAAGAGACAGATCATCTCGTTTCCGTGTTTCATGATAATGCTGGGGTGATAACTTTTAATGAAGATACACATATATGTTATAAGGTGGAAACACATAATTCCCCTTCTGCACTTGATCCCTATGGCGGAGCAATGACCGGAATAGTTGGAGTCAATAGAGATATTCTCGGTACAGGCAGGGGTGCAGTTCCACACATAAATGTATGGGGATATTGTTTTGGAAATCTTGATACAGAAAAAGAGATTCCCGATAAGTTAATGCATCCAAAAAGAGTTCGAGAAGGTGTTCATAAAGGAGTTATTGAAGGGGGTAATCAGAGTGGAATACCCTATGGTCGTGGATGGGAGCTTTATGATGATAGATACCGGGGAAAGCCGCTTGTGTTTTGTGGAACCGTTGGTCTTATGCCAAAAGATCTATATGGAAAAGACGGTTCCAAAAAATGGATCAATCCAAACGACAAAGTTGTAATGATTGGAGGAAGAGTAGGTAAAGATGGCATTCACGGAGCTACATTTTCCTCACAGGAGCTAAGTGAAGAATCACCGGCACAGGCTGTACAGATTGGAGACCCTATTACCCAGAAAAAAATGACGGATTTTTTAGTAGAAGCAAGAGATGAAAATCTAATAAATTTTATCCAGGATAATGGAGCTGGAGGACTTGCTTCTTCTGTAGGAGAGATGGCTGAAATTTCTAATGGAGCATATGTCGATTTAGCAAAGGTTCCTCTTAAATATCACGGTTTAAAACCATGGGAAATATTAATTTCTGAGGCACAGGAAAGAATGACCTTAGCAATTGATCCGGATAAAATAGATAGGTTTTTAAAACTGGCAGAAAAACATGAAGTTGAAGCATCTGTGATAGGAGAATTTAGGGATACAGGTTATTTTCATGCTGTTTATGAAAACAAGCCGGTTTGTTATATAGAAGTTAATTTTCTTCATGATGGAGTTCCACAGCTTGAACTTGAAGCTGTTTGGGAAAAACCTGAAGAAAAAGAAATAGATTACAATAGCGATGATTTAAAGGATGATTTTTTAAAGCTGGTTAACAGTTCAAATCTTGCATCAAAAGAATCTAAAATGAGAAGATATGACCATGAAGTAAAAGGTCTATCGGTTGTTAAACCTTTAATCGGGGTAAATAATGATGTTATGAGTGACACTTCGGTCTTTGGAATTGATTATGAGAGTGAAGAAGGAGTTGTGCTATCAGAAGGTGTAAATCCTTACTATTCTGATATAGATACTTATCACATGACAGCTTCAATTATCGATGAGGCAGTAAGAAAAGCTATTGTAACAGGGGCTGACCCCGACCATCTTGCCGGACTTGATAATTTTTGCTGGCCGGATCCAATATATGATGAAAATAAAAACAAGGATGGAAAATACAAACTGGCTCAGCTTGTAAGATCAACAAAGGCAATATCGGATTTTGTAAAGGAATATCATGTTCCATGTATCTCAGGAAAAGATTCTATGAAAAATGATGCAGTTATTAATGGAGAAAAGATATCCATTCCCCCAACACTGCTTTTTTCAGTTATAGGTAAGATAAATGATTATAAAAAAGCTATTACTCCAGAATTTAAAAACAGCAATGATTTAATATTCATCTGCGGGGAAACCTTAAATGAACTGGGGCAATCTGAATATTATAGGATGAAAGATATCGAAGGCGGTAAATTACCCAGGGTGAATTTAGATATAAGCAAAAAGATTTATAAAAGTTATCACAAAGCGTATAAAAAGAATTTGATAAATTCTGCACATTCTCCTCACAAAGGGGGTATTGCTTATTCTCTTGCTCTTCAGACTCTTGCATCTGACAAAGGAGTAAACCTTGATTTGGCGAAAGTTCCAACAGGAAAAAAAGATTTAACTATAACAGAAATTCTTTTTTCAGAATCCAATAGCCGAATAATATTTACTGTTTCTCCAGAAAATAAAGAAAAAGTAAAGGAGATTTTTGAGGGACTTCCTGTAAGCCAGATTGGGAAAGTATCATTTAATAAGAAAATAGATCTTAAATTGGGACAGGACAATTTTATGAATATAAATATTGATAATTTAAGAAAAAAATATAGGGAGAAAGTAAATGAGGAAGAATAAAAAAGCAAAAGTTTTAATTCCGGTCGGTTTTGGACTTAATTGCCAGGAAGAAACCGCTCATGCCTTTAGGGAAAGTGGAGCCGATATAGTTGATAAAATTCATGTAAATGAAATTATTAAGAATCCAAGTAATATAGAAAATTACAACATATTAGCTTTTATTGGAGGTTTTTCATTTGGAGATCATATCTCAGCCGGGAAAGTACTGGCTAATAAATTCAAATACAAATTAAAAAAACAACTTGAGAATTTTATAGAAGAAAATAAGCTAATAATTGGTATCTGTAACGGTTTTCAGGTGTTAGTTAAGCTTGGTTTGTTACCTGCTATAAAGGGATCATTTATACAGGAAGCTACTTTAACGGAAAATAAGTGCGAGCATTTTTATGATGGGTGGGTAAATTTGAAGGTTAATAAAAATTCAAAAACTGTTTTTACCAGGAATCTAGAAAAGATTGAGTTACCCGTAAGACATGGGGAGGGCAGAATTGTTTTTAAAAACAAAAAAATATTAGACAAGTTGATTTATAATGAACAGATAGTACTTCATTATCTGGATGAAGATGATAATATTACTACAGAATATCCCTACAATCCAAATGGTTCAGTAAGGGGAATAGCAGGAATATGTGATACTACAGGAAAGGTTTTTGGGTTGATGCCTCATCCTGAAGCTTATATCGATTTTTATACTCACCCAAACTGGAGGAACAAACCGAAAAAGAAATACGGGGATGGATATTTTATTTTTAAGAATTGCGTCGATTATTTTAAGAAAAATTAAGGAGGATTTATGGTTGATAGTCAGCAAACACAAGCCTATGAAGATGAAATTAATATCTGGGAATTGTTGGTAATCCTTGCAAAAAGAAAAAAGATAATAATAGTTGTAACGTTATCTTTTTTTATATTTTCCGTTATTTATTCTCTTTTAGCCACGCCTCAATACAAGGTATCAGCCGTATTGACTGCAAAGGAAGAACAAAGTTTATCGATTAATAAGGGATCTATAGGAAATATTGCAAATATGCTTGGTGCAAATGTTAGTGGTTTGTTATCAAGCGGGAGCTTACAAACCATAAAACAAACATTAAATAGTTCGGACTTTATATTTTATCTTAATGAAAAATATAAAATAATAGATGTTCTTTTTAAAAAGAAAAAGAATTTAATAAAGAAAGAAAAGCTTATTAAATCATATAAGAATACCGTCAATGTAAACTTTAATAAGGAAAGCAGTCTTTTAAATTTAAAAATTGTACATCATAAGCCTGTGAAAGCATATGTATTAATGAAAGATCTGCTTGCTGGATTAAATGAGTTTATTACAAAAAAGCAGTATCAGGAAAGCAAGGAAATGGTGGAGGTTTTAAAAAGCAAGATAAAAAATACAAACGATCCTTTGCTTAAATCTGAACTAACCAAACTCTGGTCAAATGAAACAAAAAAAATGCTTTATTCCAAGATAAATAAACATAACTTGTATCGCGTATTAGAATCTCCTTTTATTCCACAGAAACGGGTAAAACCAAAAAGGAAATTAATAGTTATAATATCAACATTTCTGGGATTTTTTATAAGCATTTTTATAGTATTTTTTATAGAATTTATTCAAAAATCAAAAGAAGACCCTGAAAACAGAAGATATTTTAATAAATTCATAGATTATTTAGAAATTGACAAGCTAAAAAGCTTCTTCAAAAGGAGGAATAAATAATGCGTGTTAAAAAGCTTTGTTTAATATTTGTTTTAATCGTATTTGTTGTTTTTGCTGGATTTGGCCAGTCAACCTCAGAGCTACTGGATCTTTATAAAAAATATCAATCGGGAAATTTATCACAGTCAGATATGCAGAGGATCATGGAATTAAAGGATCAGTTTGAATCTGAATCTGGAAAACTGGAATTAGGGACCTCCGATAAAAAAAGAGAGCTGCCTGAACAGAAAGACAAAAAAGATTCTGCTGTAAATGGGTCTGTTTCTGGTATTCAGCAGTTACTTCAGGGACAAACCGGTTTATCAGGAATGCAGAATTTGCTAAAGAGTGATAATCTAAAAAATATTTTAAAGAAGAAAACTAAAAGACAGGATTACTATGATAAATATTATTTCAATGATAGAAGGTACGATTTTAGGATAGATTTGAATAATCTAAAACGTTACGGATATGATGTTTTTGAGTCTCCTTCTACATACGCGCCTGTAGAAAATGTTTCTGTAAGTGAAAATTATATAGTGGGCCCTGGCGATGTAATAAATCTAACCCTATGGGGGGGCGTAAATTCGCAGTATGAAGTAGAAGTAGATAAAAATGGAAATATCGCTACTCCCGATTTTGGAGAAATAGCTGTGGCCGGTTTGACCTTTAAAGAATTGAAAAGCAAGCTAAAAAAATCGATTTCTTCCGGGACAAGAGTAAGCATATCCTTTTCTAACTTAAAAACAATAAGAGTTTTTATCACCGGGGATTCCGCTTCACCTGGATCCTATAAATTATCGGGACAGGCAACAATAGTAAATGCCATATTTGCTGCTGGAGGACCTTCTAAGAAAGGAAGCTTAAGAAATATTTATCTTAAAAGAGATGGTAAGGTTGTTAAGAGATTAGACATGTACGATTTTCTTCTGAAAGGAGATAGTGGAAATGATACCTATCTTATGCCCGGAGATGTAATATACATTCCTCCTGTGAATAATTTAGTAGCAATTGCAGGAAATGTTAAAAGAGAAGCAATTTATGAGTTAAGAGAAAAAGAATCTCTGGATGAATTAATTAATATGGCCGGAGGGTTTACCGCTTCAGCGGATAATACAAATATTTCTATTGAAAGATTTAAAAAGAACGAGGGAAGAATTGTTGTAAATATAAATGGAAATAATGAAAATAAGATAGAAAATTTCAAACTGAAAGATGGAGACATTGTAAAAATATATCCTACTACCGACTTTAATAAGAATGCAATAACCCTGCAGGGTTATGTTGCAACACCAAGAATGTATCAATACAAAGATGGGATGAGGGTTTCCGATATTATTACCAAAGACAAGCTTCTTTCAGATACTTATTTAAAATATGCTGCATTAAAAAGAAAGGTTTATCCTGAAAATTATTATGAAACCAGACCAATAAATCTATATAAAGCGTTATTTAGAGAGAATGAAAGATATGATCTAAAGTTAAAGCCTGAGGATAAGATTGTGGTTTATAGTAAGACCAGCATGCAAACAAAACCACCAATTTTTGTAAAGGGAGAAGTTCGAGATCCGGGTAAATTTAATTATGAAGAAGGGATGACCGTTCTTGATTTGATTCATAAAGCAAACGGATTAACAAATCTTGCAAACCGAAAAAAAGCTGAACATGTGAGAATTGAAATCGGTTCAGACAAGGTTGTATCTCAGACAATAAAGAATATTAATATAAATGAAATATTCAAAAATCCAAATGACAGAGATATTAATTTTAAGCTTGAACCATTTGATAAATTATTTATTAGAAAAATAGCAAATTTTGAAAAAAATCGTTCAATTAAACTTGTGGGAGAGGTTAAATATCCCGGTGTTTATTATGCTCATAAAGATGAACGTTTGTATGATATTTTAAAAAGGGCAGGAGGATTTACCGACAGTGCATATGTAAGGGGTGCCTATTTTACAAGAAAGAAAATAAAAGAAAGACAGG
>CAZMFS010000100.1:0-6740 GCA_964565585.1 uncultured bacterium | reverse complement strand
ATTTATTACCATTTTTTGGAACTGCACATGTTGCTTATATACCCCAGAATAATAAAGTAACAGGATTAAGTAAGATAGCAAGAGCGGTAGATACTCTATCAAAATCACCGCAGCTTCAGGAGAGGCTAACCACTGATATAGCTGATATGTTGATGGATTTTTTGGATCCAATGGGAGTATTTGTCATTGTAGAAGCGCAGCATTTATGTATGGTTATGAGAGGTATAAAAAAACAGGGGTCCAAAACTGTAACCTCTGCAATGAGAGGTGTTTTTAAAAATAAAACAACTAGAGAAGAAGCACTCTTTTTGATTAAAGGAGGAAGTTAATATAAATTTATTAGTTTACCTTCAAAATATTCAAATTGTTGATATTCTTGATATTTTACTTGTTTATATATTTTTATATTATATTTTTATATCCTTTAGAGGCCTAAAAGCCGTACAGATACTAATTCTTGCTGCAATGATATTATTGATGAATTTTCTTGCTCAATTTCTAAATTTGACATTATTTTTATCTTTAATTCAAATATTTAAATATATGTTAATTTTTTACTTTATACTCAATTTTCAGCCGGAGTTTAGAAAGATATTGTTTAATATAACCAATTTACCGATTTTTTCTTCTATAATAAGAAAAGAAGTAGTTGAGCAGGAAGAATATATACAGGAAATAATAGATGCTGTAATGGAGATGTCATCTAAAAGAATAGGTGCTTTAATTGTTTTTGAAAAAAATATGGATTTATCCAATTACATTGAAAATGAAGTAATAGTTAACAGTAGGGTATCGAAAGAGCTTCTAATATCAATTTTTTCCCTTAATACTCCTTTGCATGATGGAGCAGTTATTATAAGAAATAACAAGATATATGCTGCTAGAGCACTACTACCTTTAACTGAAAGCAGTAATATTCCAAATGAGTATGGAACGAGACACAGGGCTGCTTTAGGTATAACCGAATTAACGGATGCAGGTGTTATAGTAGTCTCAGAAGAAACTAAAACTATTTCATATGCTTTACAAGGACAGTTTTTAAGCAGAGGTGTAGAAAAAGAAGAATTAAAAGATATGCTTTATGACCTTTTATTACAGGAAAAAACTAAGGAAATTGTGAAAGAAGGTTCAAAAAACAAATAATATGGCAAAAAAAGATAAAAAATCATTATTTTATAAACTATTTATTAATAATTTTAACTATAAACTTCTTGCATTAATTATTACTTTATTATGGTGGTTTGCTACTGTGGATAATAGGGTTATAGTTGATACAATAAAAGTCCCTATCAAATTTAACAATTTATCAAAGAATCTTGTCATTGCTAATTATAAGCCCGATATTCTAACAATAGAAGTTAAAGCTAAAGGAAAACAAATATCAACATTAAAAAAACGTGATTTAGCTTATATAGTAAATTTAAATAACTACAGCAAGGGAAATTTTGAGCTAAATATTAATAAATATAATATCAATAATATGGAAAACTATAATCTCATAAAAAATTTAAAAAATGAAAAGCTAAGAATAGTGATTGATGAAAAGGTAGAAAAATTTGTTAATATTGAACCAAAAATTGTTGGAAAACTACCTCAGGATTATAAATTAGTTGGAGATATTAAACTAATTCCCAAAAAAATAAAAATTAAAGGTCCAAAAAGTGTTAATAGTATTAAGACATATCCGCTGGATATAAGCGGGATAACTAAATCTTTAAAAAAAGAAATTAAGTTACAGCTTCCTCCTCATACAACACTTGTTAATAGAGATGAAAACAGTATATTTGCCCAAATTAATATAGCAAAACTTAAATCTTTAGAAATTGATAATATAAAAGTAGATGTAAAAGGTGAATATTCTTTGATTTACCCAAAAGTTATATCGTTAAAAATTAAAGTTCCTGTATCTGTAGATAAAGAAACTATAAAAAATGAGATCGATGCCTCAATTGATTTGACTGATTATAAAAAAGGAGACTATAATATTATTCCTAAAATAAGTGTTCCTGAAAATACAGAACTTGTTGATTATACACCAAAGGATATTAGAGTAATCATAAGATAACTAAGACTTGATATATCATTTTTTAATGATATTATATGATAGTGTATATTGTTAGTATATAATTAATATAGGAGTGCTAATGGCTCAAATAATTGAAAAAATTAATGAATTCCCCGAGAAAGATATTGTTGAGTTGAAATTAAAAGGATATATAGATGGCAATAATGTTAAAGATATCCGGGATAGTATAACCAAACATTTAAACAAAAATCGATCAAAAATAATAATTGAAATGAAAAATGTTGAATTTGTTTCAGCTAATGCCTGGAAAACTCTTAATGATTTAAATAAAGAAATAAAAGAAATAGATGGAGCTATTAAAATTCTCAATTTAAAAAAAGAAATTGAGGATATTTTTCATTTGTTAGAATACGATAAAAAGATAGAATATTATCGAAAAAAAGATAAAATAATTGAATCTTTTTCTACTAACAGTTCGGTAAAGCCTTTTAAAATTAAGGAATTTAATAGGGATTTCGTTGATAATTTAAAACATATAAACAGGTTATCATTAAGGGAAAAAATAGAAAAAATCTTATATACCTATGGTTGTATTTCTTTATGGGATTTGAAAGATATTTTAACTCATCCTGTATATAATGAAAATGTAAATGTAATCAAATTATATTTTTTAAAACAAAAAATCGAAAATGAAATGGAGTAGTTTGGTATGATAGATCCAAAAAGATATAAAAATATATTTTCAAGAATGGGAGAAATATTATTAAGTAAAGATTATATTACTCAGGAGCAATTAAATGAAGCTTTAAAATATCACAATATAAAAGATATTAAACTAGGGCAGGCACTCATTGAACTTGGATATATAAATAAAAAGGAGTTTATGAAGGAACTGGCAAAACAGTTAAATGTCGAAATATTATCCGAAAACGATATATACGATATTAATCCGGAGGTTGTTAATCAAGTTCCAAAAGATGTAGCAGAAAAATACACAATATTACCGGTTAAATATAATGAGGAAAATAATACTCTAAAAATTGCAACAGAACACCCAGAAAACATTATTACTCTTGAAAACTTAAAAAAAATTCTGGGTTTAAACATTACTCCTTTACTTGCTACAAAGGAAGTGATTAAAAAAGGGATTCAGCATATTTATTCAGAGATTCAGAAGGTTAGAGAAATCCAAGAAGATTCTGAAGCAGAGATAGATATAAAGAAAGAAGATGAAGAAGATGAAGAGGAAGAAATCAGTATCAGCGAAGAAGACAGTGCACCTGCAATTAAGTTTGTAAATTATATGCTGATAGAAGCTCTAAATCAAAGAGCTACTGATATCCATGTTGAGCCATTCAAAAATTCTCTTAAGGTCCGATTTAGAATTGATGGAAAATTAGTTGATATTATTACCCCACCAAAAAGATTGCAGGCTGCTATAATATCTAGATTGAAAATTATTTCAAATATTGATATAGCAGAGAAAAGAGTGCCTCATGATGGTAGATTTTCTTTTAGTTATCAGGGCGTAAGTGTAGATATTAGAGTTTCTACATTACCAACCTCTTTTGGGGAAAAAATAGTTCTTAGATTACTAAATAAATCGGAAGAACTTCTCCATTTGAATAAATTGGGAATACCTGATAATAAATTAGAAAAATTCAAAAAAAATATAAAGAAACCGTATGGAATAATCCTTGTGTCAGGACCGACTGGAAGTGGTAAAACAACCACACTTTACTCAATTCTTAAGGAGATGATTACTACAGAAAAGAATATTGTTACAATCGAAGACCCTATTGAATACAATATTAAACGTGTGAATCAGGTGCAGGTCAACAAGAAAGCAGGATTAACATTTGCAAAAGGCTTACGATCAATTTTACGTCAGGATCCCGATATAATTATGGTTGGAGAAATAAGAGATCAGGAGACTGCTGAAGTTGCTATGAGAGCTGCTTTAACAGGTCATATGGTTTTATCAACAGTACATGCTAATGATGCTTCTACTACAATTACCAGACTGTTAGATATGGGTATTCCTCCATTTTTAGTTGGGTCTTCAATATTAATGGTAGTTGCTCAGCGTCTTGTTAGAACTTTATGTGACCACTGCAAACAATCATATGAACCTGACAAGGCTATTATTGATAAATACGACCTTAAAGAGGACAAAAAATTATATAAACCTAAAGGTTGTAATAGATGCAATGATGGATATTATGGAAGAACGGGAATCTTTGAGATTTTACCTATAAAGAAAAGTATAAGAAAAATGGTATATAGAAATGTAGATGCAGAAGATATTAGAGATCATATTAGAAAAAAAGGAATAATTTCTATGAGAAAAGATGGAATTAATAAGGTACTCGATGGTGTCACAAGTTTCGAAGAAGTATTCTCTATAACACTGGGAGAAGAATAATAAATGCCACTTTATAAAGTAGTCTATTTAGATCAAAACGGAAATAAAAAAAGAAAAACTCTTGAAGCTTCTAAAGAGCAGGATATATACAATATTATAAAAAAAAATAATCAAACATTATTATCTATAGAAGAATCAAAAGGCTTTATAGAAAAAATAAGAAGTTATTTTTTAAAATTAAAGCAAACCAATGTATTTGGAACCACAGTTGATGTATCCTTAATTATTCTTTTTGCAAGACAGTTAGGTGCAATGCTTGGAGCAGGTATACCAATAATTGAAGCTCTGGAAACTTTAATGAAGGATCAGGAAAATGCTGAGTTTAAGAATGCTCTTCAAAATATTGTAAATGATATAAGTTCCGGTCTTTCATTTTCAGATGCTATAGCTAAATATCCTAATCTTTTCAACAATTTATTTGTAAACATGATAAGAAGTGCTGAAGAAGCAGGCGGTTTAAGTGTTACTCTAATAAGTATTAGTGAGTATCTTGAAAAGATAAAAAATATCAAGGACCGAATTAAATCAGCTACACGCTATCCCACTATAGTATTTTCTCTTGTGATTGTAGCAACAGCTACTATGGTTGTTTTTATTGTTCCAAAATTCAAAATGATATATACAAAATTAGGTGCGGATTTACCTATAACTACAAGATTTTTAATGGGTTTTGCCGACTTTGTTCAGTCATATTTCTATATAATAATTATAGTTTTAGTTGGATTATTTTTTTTAGTGAGGTATTTAATAAACAATTATTACAAAATAAAGTTTACCTACCACCGATTTTTATTGAAGTTTCCAAAACTGGGAAGTATTTATAGAATGGGTCTTTTAATTAATTTTTCAAAAACATTTGGAATACTTGTAAGATCAGGTATTAATATTTTGCAGGCACTTGAGTTATCAAAAAATATTTTAAACAACACTGTGTATAAGGAAAGTATAGAACGAGTTAAAAATAAAATTGAAGCAGGTAATTTGATTCATAATAGCTTTTTAGAAGAGGGGAAACTGTATCCTAACGTTTTCATTCAAATGATAGGTACAGGCGAAGAAACAGGTTCTCTTGATGATATGTTAATAAAGTTTAATAACTATTTTGAAAAGGAAATCAACAAAAAAATTGATAACATTAGTTCTGCATTAGAACCTTTCTTTATAATAGTTATTGCCGGTATTATACTTTTTATAACTTTATCAATATATTTACCTGTATTTAAACTTGGTCAGGTTATGAGAAATATTAGTTGATTGGTTCTGATTAGAAATAGTTACAGAAAGGAGGTATAATGGCTTTTAGAAGAAAAAAAGGAAGTAAGATATGGCATTTTTGTACAAATTGTTCTAATTGGCCCGAAGATAATTTTGAATCACAGTATGATCAACCTACTGATGGAGAATTTTGTAGTGAATGTATCTCCAAAAAACAAAAATCTAGGTGTAATCGCTAGAGTTAATTTATATAATAAACAGGGATAGTCAATATCCCTGTTTTTTCTCTTTATATCTTTCTTTTATAATTTTATAAAAAAGAAAACTTTCGTTGAAAATTAATAGTTTCTGTGATATTTTATTTCCAAAGATTTAATTATTGAGGAGGATTTATGATAAAAAAAATTAGAGGTGTAAGAGATATAACAGAAAATGAAGCTCGAATATTTAGTTATGTAGAAGAGATTGCTAAAAACACATTTGAATTGTACGGTTATGAAAGAATAATAACACCAATAATAGAAAAAACCGAGTTGTTTGAAAGAGGTGTAGGAGAAAATACTGATGTAGTTGAAAAAGAAATGTATAATTTTACAGATAAAGGTGATAGAAGAGTTACATTAAGACCGGAAGGTACAGCAGGTGTAACAAGGGCTTATATAGAGCAGGGATATCATAAATCCGATCCAGTTCAAAAATATTTCTATTTTGGACCAATGTTTAGATATGAAAAGCCACAAAAGGGTAGATACAGACAGTTCTATCATCTTGGAGTTGAAACATATGGAATTGATTCTCCATTAATTGATATTGAAATATTAGTTATGCTTATAGATTTTTTAAATAGACTTGGGTTAAATAACCTAACAATAAAGTTAAATAATATAGGTTGCAAAGAGTGTAGGCCTGATTATTTAAAAAAATTAAAAAAATATTTAGAGAAACATAAACAAAACCTTTGCAATGATTGTAAGCGTAGGTTGAATAATAATCCATTAAGAGTTCTTGATTGTAAAGAGTGTGGAAAAAAATTATTTATAGAAAATGCTCCAAAAATATATAATAATTTATGTA
>CAZMFS010000099.1:0-6906 GCA_964565585.1 uncultured bacterium | reverse complement strand
ATAACAATCATTAATTCGATTAATGTAAAACCTTTCTTATTCATAAACACCTCCCTGTGTTATTGTAAAGTTTAAAACTTTTTCTTATTAGTATTATATAGCAATCTATATACCAAATCAAGCATATTCTATTATTTATTTATATCTTATTTATATACAACAATTTACATATCACTTTCGTATCACTAAACAGCAAGTAATTTTTCATCAATTATAATTCAATGGGTATATGAAACACAAAGATATTATTATGTGCATATTATTCACAGACTATAACTTATAAGCAGATGTTCTCTTCGTATCAAGAAATATTTTTTATATTGCCTCTTTTAACATCCTTATTTTTTATAAATTTTAGCTTTCTACCGGCTTCTTTAATAATTTTTCCGGCATACTGGTAGTCTTTTGGGTTTATGCCTATTTTATTAACATTATTTGAAAGATTATTAATGTTTAACTTTAAAATATTAAATCGCACCTTATCTGCAATAGATGGGTGATATATTCCACCTATTATTTTTTCCTGAAGCCCTACTGAATGGGGAAGCCCTATTCTTCTTATCTCTATATTACTCTTTTCAATTTTTACAGCAGCTCTGCTTATCCATTCTACTGCTGTATCCGTCTTAACAAAACTGTATTCATTTTTCCTATACATCTCTGCTAATTTTGTACCCTCAATTACTGCCAGCGGATAAATTCTGCAGTCAAACGGTTTTAAATTTATCAGTGCATCTACATCTTCCATAAACTCACCGTAGGTCTGATCCGGAAACCCCATCATGATCTGGATACCCGCTTCAAAACCGGCATCCTTGAGCCTTTTTATATTTTTAACGGCTTCTTTTCTTTTATATCCTCTCTTTAGAAATTTAAGATATTTATTATTAAAGGACTGAATTCCCAGCTCAATATTTTTTACATTGTATTTTTTCAGAAGTTTTAGCTGTTTTTTGCTCAGCTTATCGGGTCTCGTGGATATTCTAATACTCTCCACCATGTTATCTTTGATATATTTTTGAACTTTATTTAGATAACTAATCTGTTTTTTAAAGGATAGCTGTGTAAAAGTTCCCCCGAAAAAAGCAACTTCTACATTTTTCTCAATATTTCTCTTTCTATTAAAAAATTCATGTAACCTTTTATCAATTGAAAAACCTTCTTCATTGGTAACAGCATGCTGGTCACAATATATGCATTTAAAAGGACATCCCTGGAACGGGATAAAAAATGGAACGATATAATTTTTCATTTTATAGTTCTTTTTTTATTTTTTTTAAGGCTTTTTTTGCGGCTCTAAACTCGGCTTCCTTTTTGCTTTTTCCCTTTGACCTTGCATACAATTTATCATCTATAAAACAGGCAATTTTAAAGGTTCTATTATGCGGAGGACCCTTCTTATCCAGCACCTTATATTTTGGAACCTCGAGATCATTTTTCTGAACAAACTCCTGAAGACGGGATTTATAATTTTTATAATTTTTTTTATGTACTATCTCTTCCAGGTAGGATTCCCAAAGATTAAGTATAAAGCTTTTGGCCTTTTTAAAATTTTTATCAAGATATATAGCTCCTATAACAGCCTCAAGAAGATTGGATAATATGCTTATTTTATCCATGTCAATATCCATCTTTTCGCTCTTACCTAAATATACATAATCCACAAGATTGATATCCTTAGCTATCTCTGCCATAACTTTCCTTCCTACTGCATAGGATTTGATATTTGACATCTTTCCCTCATCACGCTGCATATTTTTAAAAAGATACTCTACTATGACAAGATCAACTACTGCATCGCCTAGAAATTCCAGCCTCTCATTATTTCCCCAGCTGCTTTTCTGATAGGAACAGTGAGTTAAGGCCCTCTTTAAGAGGACCTTATTGGAAAAATCAATATTGAAATCTTTTTCAAATTTTAATTCTTTATTCATTATACTTTTTTAAAACTAAAATCCCGTTCTGACCGCCAAATCCGAAAGAATTGGTCATCCCGTATTCTATTGAATCATCTTCAACCGGCCCATCAGCCAGATAATTTAAATCACATTCCGGGTCAGGATTTTCCAAATTAATTGTTTGATGCATCTTACCGTGTTTCAAACTTAAAGCGGTCACCAATGCCTCAAATGCACCTGTAGCTCCTAATAGATGCCCGGTCATAGATTTTGTGGAATTAATATAAAGATTCTCTGCATGGTCACCAAACACAGACTTTATTGCTTTTGTTTCTGTTACATCATTAAGCGGTGTTGATGTTCCGTGCGCATTTATATAATCTATCTGCTCGGGCTTAATACCGGCATCTTTAATTGCTTTTTTCATGCCTATGGCAGCGCCTTCTCCACTTTCCTGAGGTGCAGTTATATGATAGGCATCTGCACTGGCACCGTATCCTATAACCTCAGCATAAATATTTGCTTTTCTTCTTTTAGCTCGTTCTAATTCTTCAAGAATAAGAACAGCACCACCTTCTGCCATTACAAAACCATCTCTATCTTTATCAAAAGGTCTAGATGCTTTAGTAGGTTCCTCATTTCTCGTGGATAATGCTCTCATAGCACAAAATCCGGCTAATCCAAGAGGTACAACAGGCGATTCTGCTCCCCCTACTATTGCTGCCTTTGCATCATTATTTTTAATCATTTTAAAACCTTCACCTATTGAATGAGTTCCTGTAGCACATGCTGTGATCACACTCATATTTGGACCCTTAGCACCTGTTCTTATAGATATATATCCCGATAAAATATTGGGTATCATTTTAGGGATGAAGAAAGGCGAAACCCTTCTGGGCCCTCTGTTTTCTAATCTTGAATGCTGATTACAAAGCGTTTCCATTCCCCCTATTCCACTCGAAACTATTACAGCTACATCTTCGGCTATTTCTTCTGTAATTTCAAGTCCAGAATGTTTTAAAGCTTTCATTGCAGCGATAATTCCATACTGAATAAATTTATCCATTCTGCGCTGCTGCTTTTTGCTTATATAATCATCGGAATTGTAATCTTTAACCAGACCTGCTATTCTGCTGGAGTATTCAGAAACATCAAAACGATCAATTTCCTCTACTCCGCTTTCTCCGTTCATTATGTTGTTCCAAATCTCTTCGACCTCTTTTCCTACAGGAGAAATAGCTCCTATACCAGTAATTACTACTCTTTTTGACATATCAATCCTCCATAGTGTTTAAAAATGGAAACAGCAAGAGCACAGAATGCCCTTGCTATATACTATTATAATATAATTTATTTATTCTCTTCAATAAAATTCACAGCATCCGATACTGTTTTTAGTTTCTCTGTTTCTTCATCAGAAATTTCAATACCGAATTCATCTTCTAGAGCAAGTACTAATTCCATTGTATCAAGTGAATCAGCACCCAAATCATCGATAAAAGATGAATCTTCATTGATTTCGTCTACTTCGATCCCCAGTTGTTCTGCTGTTAATTCCTTTACTGTTTTCAAGATTTCTTTATCCATTATTAACACCTCCTCATTTTTTACATCCTCATTCCACCATCAACAGAAATTACCTGTCCTGTAATATAATCTGAAAGATCAGATGCCAAAAACAGCACAAGATTAGCAACATCCTCAGGTGTCCCTTTTCGTTTTATTGAGACATTGTTCATCAAATCTGTTTCGGCTTTTTCAGATAAGCTGTCGGTCATCTCTGTCTCAATAAATCCAGGAGCTACTGCATTCGCATAAATGTTTCTTTTGCCGTATTCTTTAGCAACTGATTTTGTAAACCCAATAATTCCAGCTTTTGATGCAGAATAGTTTGTCTGTCCCGGATTTCCCATCAAACCAACTACTGATGAAATATTTATAATTTTTCCATACCTATTTTTTATCATACTCCTAATCAAACTTTTTGTTACATTAAAAGTTCCGGTTAAATTAACATCCAATACACTTTTCCACTGCTTTTCGCTCATTCTCATAAGCAAAGTATCCTGTGTTATTCCAGCATTGTTGACAAGAATATCAATATTAGTAAATTTTTCAAGAAATTTATCTATCATCTTTTTAACACTGTCCTTAGATGTAACATCACAGACGATACCTTCTGCTTCAACTCCGGAATCTTTTATTTCATCGATAGTTGATTCGATTATATCCTTATTCAAATCACAGATTGCAATATTACAACCTGATTCAGCCAGTTTTAGAGCTATCTCTTTTCCTATACCCCGTGCTGCACCTGTAATTAATGCCGTTTTGCCTTCAAGATTAATCAAGATAGAACCTCCATTACTTTTTTTACCCCTCTAATCTTATCAGTAGAATACACAGTTGTATTTCTATCAATTCTTCTTACAAGTCCCGTTAATACCTTTTTTGGTCCACATTCTATATACTCATGAACATCATTTTCTATCATAAATTGAATGCTTTGAGCCCATTTAACAGGAGAAGATACCTGTTTTATTAAACTATCCTTAATTTCATCTGGATCCGTGGTAGCTTTTGCTATTACATTCATTACTACAGGGATTTCTGGTTTCTCAAATTTAGCTTTATTAATGGTTTGGGCCAACTTTTCGCCGCTTTCTACCATCAACCTTGAATGAAAAGCACCTGATACATTTAACTCAACTACTTTTTTTGCCCCTTGACTGGAACAATCCTCCATGGCTTTTTTAACATTTTCAACAGCACCTGAAATTACAATTTGTAAAGGTGAATTATAGTTTGCCATATCAACATCGTTTTCTTCACAAATTTTTTCAAGCTTTTCTACATCTCTCATCCCTATAACTGCTGCCATTGTCCCCGGTGCTTTTTCGCCGGCTTTAGACATTAGATCCCCTCTTCGCTGAACAATCTTCAAACCGTCCTCAAAACTAAAAGCACCTGCAGCTACTAAAGCTCCGTACTCACCTAAACTGTGTCCTGCTGTAAACGAGATATCATTTACTGCGCCATTCTCTTCAAGTATCTTATAAATACCGTAATCCATTGTAAGAAGAGCCGGCTGAGCATTTTTTGTATCGGTTAATACCTCTTTGGGTCCTTCAAACATAATCTTTTTAATATCTCTATCGAGTATATCATTTGCATTATCAACAATTTCCTTAAAAGAATCAAACTGCGAGTAAAGGTCCTCTCCCATACCTACATATTGAGAACCCTGACCTGAAAATAAAAGAGCTCTACTCATAACAAATCACCACCTCAATACTACTGATCCCCAGGTTAATCCACCACCAAATGCTGTTAACAATACATTGTCTCCTCTTGTAAGCTTTCCTTTTCGGTTTGCATCATCTAAGGCTAGTGGGATTGATGCTGATGACGTATTAGCATGCTCATCTACTGTAACATGAACATTCTTATCCGGTACATGCAACCTTTTACCAAGGGAATTGATAATTCTGATATTTGCCTGATGGGTTATTAATAGATCTATATCTTTTTCTTCGATTCCCGCTGTCTTCAAGGCTTTTATAGAAGATCTTTTCATTACTCTAACTGCCTGTTTAAATACTTCACGACCCTGCATTTCCAGATAGTGCATATCATTATCAAGAGTCTCCTGGGTTGTTGGATTTAAACTGCCGCCTGCTCTCTTAATTAAAAGCTCACCTTTACTTCCATCTGCTCCAAGATAGGAAGATAATATACCACTTTTCTCATCTTCATTAGCAGGTCCCAGTATTACTGCACCTGCTCCATCACCGAGAAGAACGCATGTACTTCTATCATCCCAGTTTGTGATTTTTGATAAAGTTTCTACTCCTACCAGAGCAATATTTTCATATAGCCCGCTTTCAATAAAAGATCTTGCAGTTGTTAATCCATATATGAAACCGGAACAAGCTGCAGAAATATCAAAAGCAGGTGTATTTTTAATCTTTAATTTTTTCTGAATCCAGCATCCAGTTGAAGGAAAATCAGTATCCGGAGTTACTGTAGCAACCAGTATCAAATCCAGATCTTTTGCTTTAAGTCCCGCCTGTTCTAATGCATTATTAATTGCATTAACAGCTAAATCAGAAGCAGCCTGATCTTCTGATGCTACATGTCTCTTCTTTATTCCTGTTCTTTTAGTAATCCATTCATCACTGGTTTCGACAATTTCTTCCAGATCGTGATTGGTCATTACTTTTTCAGGCAGAAACGATCCCGTAGATACTATCTTTGCCCTTGGCATAATTATTCCTCAACAGCTACGATTTTTTCACCCTTATATGTACCACATTCAGGGCAAACTCTATGAGGTTTTTTATATTCTCCACAATTCTGACAACGCACTATTGTAGGTGCTGTTAATTTCCAATGTGTTCTTCTTTTTCTTTTCCTCTGTTTAGAAACTTTTCCCTTTGGAACTGCCATATTATTCCTCCTTTACTTGTTATTATCAAACATTCGTTTTTTTATATCTTCAAGCTGTTTCATTCTTTCATCAACTTTTTCTTTTTTACAATCACATGTATCTTCGTTTAAATTTGTGCCGCATACCGGACATAAGCCATTGCAATCCTCTTTACATAGAGGTTTTATAGGTATATCCAGCATTATTTCATTTATTAAATATTCTGTAATATCAATAATTGGATCCCCAATGAATATAACATTAATTTCATCTTCATCAATTTCTTTTTCTTTAGCATCCTTGTCTCTTGTATTTTCATATTTAAAAACCAGCATAATATCCAGTTCTTTCTGCTTCGTAAACGGGTTTAAACATCTGGAACAGGTTAAATTGTAGGTTACATGCATGCTGCCCCGTAAAACAAAAATCTGGTTGGATTCATACACCTTTAGATCCACCAATACAGGATCAAAAACTTCGGGTATATCTAAATCCAGCTCTTCTTTAATGAATATACGTTCACTTTTGGCTTTTCTTAAATCAATTTTCATACAAAAAAGACTATATAATACTTAAACC
>CAZMFS010000098.1:0-7012 GCA_964565585.1 uncultured bacterium | reverse complement strand
AAGATAAGAGATTGAAAATAGAGAAAAGGCGATAACTCTTTTGGAGAAAGATCAAAAAATCAAAGAGCTGGAGATCACAAGACAGAGATGGATTATGGGTATTTTAATAATTGGATTCATCATCATATCTTTATTAATATACATTATTAACAGGGAAAAAAACAAAGTTAAAGAATTTTTAAACACGTTAAACAAGGAACTAGCAGTGGCAAAAAAAATTCAGAATTCAATTATTCCTAAAACCCTTCCTGTAATAAACAATGTTGAACTTGATGCAAAATATCTTCCTATGGAAAATGTTGGAGGAGATTTCTATGATTTTTATGTATTAGATGAAAATAGGTTTGGTATCTTTATCTCCGATGTATCTGGACACGGTATCCCTGCTGCATTAATCTCATCCATGGTCAAAATAGCCTTTTCTATGCTGAGAAAATATGCTAATAGCCCAAAAAAATTAATTAAAAGATTAAACAATATACTTTCCGATAAAATTAAAGGTAGATTTATAACTGCCGGATATGTTTTAATAGATCTTGAAAAAAATGAGGTAATTTATTCCAGTGCAGGACATCCTCCTATCTATATATATAAAAAAAATGAAAAGAAGATTGGCGAATTTATAGCCAATGGGATATTGATCGGATATAATGAAAAAGAAGAATACGATGAAATTTCTATAAAAATCGAAAAAGGTGATAAGATAATTCTATATACAGATGGTATAATAGAAGCTTTTAATGATAAAGGGGAAATGTTTGGCGAAAATAGAGTCAAAGATATAATTAGGGAAAATGGGGACAATACTATTTTTGATATCTCCAATGTTTTGATAAAATCAATTGTTCACTGGATAAAAATTGGGGAAAATATTAACAAATATATTAACGATGATATTACCTTAATTGGATTGGAAATTAAATAGTTAAAAACCATGAAATTCTTTTATAAGTCTCTCTTTCTCAGCTTTTTTTAACCCTTTTATTTCATGCTCTCTTTTCAGTGCCTTACTCCTAGTTTCACATTTCTCATAATATTCTAGCTTAACAGGTGTTCGCCCCCTGGTATACTTAGCTCCTTCTTCATTATTATGTTGTTCTATCCTTCTCTTTAAATCTGTGGTCCATCCCGTATAAATTGAGTTGTCCTTGCATCTTACCATATACACAAAATTAGCCATAACTATCACTTTACTTATCTTCAGCAAAACAGGGACAAACATTATCCTTACCCTGATTTTTTGCCTTATACAGCAACTCATCAACTTTTTTAATACTATTATTAGTATTTTTACTTTTACAAGATGTAACACCAATACTAACAGTTATCTCTTCCTGATTCTTAATTTTTTTTCTAATTCTCTCACATACCTTATAAGCCTGATCGCAATTTGTATGTGGAAAAATAATTAAAAACTCTTCCCCTCCATACCTGCCAACAATATCAACATCTCTAACATTTTCCTCTAATATACTTGATATTCTTTTTAAAATAGCATCCCCTGCTTGATGTCCGTAATTATCATTAATTTCTTTAAAATCATCAATATCAAGCATAGCTATTGCTAGCTTAAAATCGTATCTGCTTTTTCGTTCAATTTCATAACCGAGTAATCCAATAATTGTTTTATGATTATAAAGACCTGTTAATCCATCTCTTTTTGCTTCCTCTTTAAGCCTTTTTTCCATTTCCTTTATTTTTGTTATATCCATATTTGTGACTATAACATTTTCATAAGTCTGTGAATCTTTAGGAAGCGCCATTGTCAATAGTATATTTATTTCTTCACCTTCCATGGTCCGGTTAATAGTTTCTCCTTCAAAATAAGATTTTCCTTCAGCTATCGCAACTATTTCTTTTTTTAATATTTCCTTACTTTTATTAGGTAAAACTATATTTAGAGAGCCCATTAGCTCTTCTTTACTTTCTGCCTTATACATTTTTAAAGTATTTGGGTTAACATCCTTTATTTCTATCATTTTCCCGGCTTTATCTAAAAAACCAGGATTTTTCTCAATATAATCTTTTAGCTTTATATCATATTCCTTTTCTATTCTATCTATTTCTTTTTTTATTTCGGAAAAATCCTCAAGCCAGATAGATATTGGAGCAGTTTCAAAAATTGTTCTAAATTTTTCTTCGCTCTCTTTTAATTTGCTTTCAAGTTTCTTCTGTTTGGTTTTATCTTCAAATTCAGCGACGATAAAATTCCCGGATAATTTATAAATATGATTCTCCCTCCATCCGGAAAGACGATTATCTTGGTAATGTTTTATTGGATGATACTTCGGCTTTCCCGTTCTATATACTTCTTTAAAAACATCAAGCAAACCAAAATCCTTTATTCCCGGAAAAACTTCAGTAACTTCTTTACCAATAACATCTTCTCTTTTTACTTTTTCAATTTCTTCTGCTGCATTATTTAAATCCTCTATTATAAACTTTTCTCCTTCATCAATTACTTTATATAAAACCAAAGCATCGGTATGAAAATTAAACATCTCATCATATCGATCAGTAATTTCTATAACATTTTCAACCAATTTATTTATAAAAAAAACAAATATTACAATTAAAGAAACCAGAAAAAAAGAAACAGCCAGTCTATGTGAAAGCTCCGGTATGCTAGGATCAATTAATTCTTTTAGAAAACTATTTTCTTTATAGATAATAGAATCCAGAAACGAACATATAATCCAGTAAAAAAGTATAAAAAAGAATACCAAAAATATAAAATACTTATATAGTTTTTTACCTGTAAGTTTGTTTTTTATGTTCCGAACAATTTTGTAATTGGATTCCAAATTAAAAATTTTCATTCATAATCTCCCAAAACTTTACAATTTTATTATGACATAATTTATCTTAAAATCAATAAATTATAAAGATATCCTATATTTTGGGTAAAATTTGAAACTACTTTACTAAATAATTTGGAGCGACTATACTTTCCTCTCTGCTGGCAATTACATTATTCCGCCCTAGTCTGGAATACAATCCCCTGAACTTGGAATTATAAATAAACAGTCCCAGGGTTGTTTTATACCTTTTCAAAACAGGTTTTTTATATTTAAAAGTAATTGCTTTTTTTCTACCAGGATTACAAAATTGTTGATACAGATAATTTTTTTTATCATTCATTAAAATTTTTTTTATAATATTATTCCAGCGCTTCTGACTGAAATCCCTTCCTATATATACACCTTTTGCGGCATATAAATCAAACGGTTTTAAAACAAACTCATCCTTTTTTCCCTTGATTTTTTCTATAAGATTGTCATTATCCTTTAATATACCGGTTTGGGGCACATGCTTTCTGATAAACTTTTTTTCATCTTTGTTGAGATATTTTGTATTACTTTCATTACTTATAATTGAAAAAAACTTTTTATTATGCATAATTTGGGATCTAAAAGGTCCAACCACACATACATCCCTATTTCTATAGGCTTCTATAAAATCCTTAACTTCGTTTATTCTTTCCACTATTTCTCTATTTACAGCTCTTCTATAAACAAGGTCTATTCTAAAATCCCCATGATACAGAGCATTTTGTTTATAACTTAGTTCTCTTGGATCGATAATTTGAGTTTTATACCCACAACTTTGAAAAGCTCTTTTAAATTCAACAAACTCATAGGGAGTACCAAGCCCTTCAAAATCAACAATAGCCACATTGGGTTTCTCTTTATTTCCAAACTGTCTATAAATATTAATTATTTCATCAACCCAGCTGTAAAATAGTTCATAGTACTTTATATTATAATTATTTTTTAAGTTGTTTATAATCTCAGATTTATATACAATCTCTTCAACTGTATTAGCTTCATTCATAGCAGATGAACCATCTCCATTTAACTCGCAGAATTTATATTTATCATCATAAGAATAAAAAAGATCGAACCTGGCTATTGGAACTGGATTTGAATAACCCGGATCTATCTTTATAAGTTTTTCCATTTCTTTAGAAAAATTAAACTTCTTTCTGAATGAGGAATTATTTAGATACTCTTTTACAGTTTTTCTAACAATAGTGTGCATCATAGCGGTTAACTCTATAAATCTATTAATATCAGAGGAATCAAAAAACATGGGATGATACAAATAATCTATAACGCTTCCTTTATAAATTGCATTAGAATTTTGCATTTTCTCATCAATTTTTTTATAATCTTTATAAAACCTATCCGGAAATTTTCTTATTTTTTTTATAAACTCTTCATTAACCTTTTTAGCTTTTTTCATTGATCCTCCTATTATTATTTGAAATATTCTTCATTACGTTTTTCTTTCCGTTATTTTTTAGCATATTTAAAATATAATCTCTCGGGGTAATTTCCTTTTCGATATAATATTCTAAATATTTTAAATATTTTTTTTCATGATCATGTGCTTTTTCGACAACTTTATTATATAATTTTTTAATTTCTTTAAAAATATTTTTATTATCATAAAAGTTTAATTTTGGGGTTTTTATCATTTTGTTTCTCAACATGTTTAATTTTATTTCATCAATCTCCGAAAAATCATTAAGAACATAATTTAGCAACTCTTTATTGTAAAATATGTTTTTTATAAAAGCCACACATGCAATATTCAAAGGATATTTCAAGGCATCGACAAATCTGATTTCAATGAATTCTCTAGCTCTCACGTCTGGGAAAACCATAGAAAATGTATGATAAAACTGCTTGAAGTTCCATTTTTCAGGTGAGTATAATTTATATAAAGATTTAATGTTATAGCGAATACCACCTTCTCTATCAAGGGTAATAATAGGAACAGTATTTAGAATATATTCAGCATATTGTTCAAATCCAAAATCATCGCTTAAAACTCCCGGTATAACCCCGCATCTATCATCATCACAGTTCTCCCATATTTTTGTTCTAAGCATCCTTTTATCATATATTCCTCCTTCAAAAAAAGGAGAATTATCAAAAAAGGAAGATAAAAGAAAAGATAATAGATATGCGGCCTGCATTTTCCGTTTAAAATCCTTTTCTGATTTATAATCTATCGCTACCTGTAAAGATGCTGTACCTTTCATCATATTGTGAGCATATTCTCCCTTATTTTTAAGATATTTGGACATAAATCTATATCTCTTTTTGGGAACCCAGCTTATATCATTAATTCCACTTTCAGGTTGATAGCCAAGACAGATAAGTAAATATCCGTAGTTCTCACATATAGGAAGAATATCATCCAGAAACTCCAGATACTGACATTCTAAATTTTTAATATTTTCGGCAGGAGAAGAACTAAATTCAAACTGCCCGCCTGGCTCAAGGGTTATTCTTTTATTATTCTTTTTTAGACCAATAATATTTTTATTTTCAAATACTCCAATCCAACCCTTACTTTCCATATCTTCTAATATTTTCTTGATACCATTATAATCATCATAATTAACTGCTTCCATGGTTTCTTTTTTTATAATGAAATGTTCAAATTCAGCACCAACTTTAAAATCCTGAAAATCCTTGCATGAACGTTTAAAAAATTTTATGAATCTTTTTTTCATTTTGTCATATTTCATAAGTAGAACCTCAACCAAATTTAATTCGGTGTCGAACTATTATTTTAAAATTTTTTCACAGATTTTCATCTATTCTTTCTAACATCTTCAAAATATAACCTTTTTCATTTGAGCTAAAATTTTTAAATGTTTTATCTATAAGATCATTATATACTTCTTCATATCTATCCCTGACCCTCTTGCCTTTTCAGTAATAACTACATATACTATTCTGGAGTCATTTACACAGCACTTCTTTTCAACATATCCCAGATTTTCCAGTTTGCTAACAAGTTCTGAGACAGTTGATTTTGACCGATTTATTTCATCTACAATTTCTGACATCCGGTTCTTGTTTTTTTTAGAATCATTTAAAAAATCCAGAATTGCTCCATGACTTGAGCAAATTCGATCAATTTTCTCATTCTCAATATTATTTTGAAAATAATTCTTTGCTTTCTTTCTTATATTCTTTAATAATTCATAGAATCGGCATTTCATATTTCTAAAAATTATAGTCTTTTTAGTCATAACTGTCAATATATAAAGAGTCCTATAATAAATTAAAAGAAAAAATAGAATCTAATTTTTCTGATTTAATCGAACAGTTTTGAAATTTTTCTTTAAATATTTTTCATTATCAATCGAATTTTTTATTAAATGTGAGCTACAGCGACAATCAGAACTACCGAACCCCTTAAACTCTTCAACATTCCCATTCATCAGCTTTTTAGCAGTTATACATTCATAATTTTTATCAAGGTTCTTTATATATATTGCTTTTATATTTGCAAAATTGCTATTTAGCAAATAATCAATATGCCAGTGTAATTTTTTATCCTTGCTTAAATGTCTTTCTACTCTTTTTTTTAAATTTTTCTGAGCAGACCCTATATATAAGTATTCTCCATTTGAAAAATTGATGTTTCCAAGAGCCCCTATTTTAATTTTAATATTTTTAAAAATACCGATTTTTAATATATAGATACCTTTTTTTATGGATAGTTGATTCACTTATATCTTCCTCTTTTAGTGTCTTATCAAAACATTTTTCTATAATCTTTATTTGCTATATATTTTTCCTACCATATCTGCTATTTAAGTTTATATTTTTAAATTGATTCAAAAATAGTTTATAAACCTTTTCATTTTTTATCATCTCCTCAAATCTATTTTTAAACCTATGCATTTTTTTAGATATCTTATTTTTACTTTCACAATCAGAGCAAAATTTCATAATGTCATAGTAATCCATACATTTTAATAATAATAAATCTTTCACAAATTTGTAGTCATTTTTATCATTTAGATCATAATAATCAATCAACTCTGTCATATCATCATATAAGCTATAAACCCTAACAAGTTCGGCTACATTTGAATCAAAATTATTTTCTATATCTTCTGGAGTGATATGTGTCTCTATTGTAATATCATGAAGAATACCTGCTATTACCAAATATTCAGGTTAGTTTTTATCATGAAAATTAA
>CAZMFS010000097.1:0-7030 GCA_964565585.1 uncultured bacterium | reverse complement strand
AATTTTGGAGGATAGTGACTGTAAAAAGAAAAATATTGATAAGTATCTGTATAAATCTTACGGAGCTATATATACAAAAATGTATTCCTATATAAAACTGTCAAAACTGCTTAAAGAGAATAACTCTAATATCTATTATAAATTACTGTCAATAATAATTGAGAAGTATCAAAACGAAAAGCATTCTTACGAGGATGAGACTGAAATAAAAAAGACCTTCTGGAACGATATAATTTCAAGAATAAATAATCAATTTGATGTTTCTAAAAACGATTCTAATATAGAAGTAGAATTAACCGATCCTGAAAATATTTTAAATAATTTTGAAAAAATATATTACAAGAATATAAAAAATAATAATGAATTATACCGTAACATATTGGATTTTACGATTCAGCACACTTCTTATGACAGGGCTATTTTATACTTTAGAGAAAATGATGAGTTTGTACAAAAAGTTATTTCAAGAAGTTTTGATTTTCTTTATAAAAGAGATGCAAATGTGTATTATAAAGAAGTAATAGATATGGTGGAGAATGAAATTAGGACCATAAACTGTTCTATGGATTCTGATAGAGTTATTAAAAAATATGCTATTGTCCCTATACTTGATTATAATATATATAGAAGAATTGCATACGAACAGGAATCCAAACTATCCAGAAGCAGCAGTACTTTGCCTGCAAAAAAGAGGGACTATCTTCTGGGTTTTATATATCTTGATAAGAAAAATAGCACTGTATATAAAAATGAAGATAACACCCTAAAGATGATAAAAATATTTTTATCTGAAAATATTAAGAGAAATATTGAGGAAAATAAGTTCATGAGAGATCCGCTAACGAAATTATATTTAAGATCAATTTTTATGAGAAAAATTAGAGATTTTGCTTACAATCAGGAAGGAAGCAAGCAGGAAGCTGATCTTTCTATTTTGATGTTTGATATAGATGATTTTAAAGAGGTAAATGATTTGTACGGACATCAAAAAGGCGATAAAATATTAAAGGAAGTTGGAAAAATTATAAAAAACAGTTTGAGAACAGTTGATATTGCTGCTAGATATGGAGGAGAAGAATTTATTGTAGGTTTGCCTAATACGAATCTTGAGGGGGCAAAAGTTGTTGCCGATAGGATATTAAAAAATGTAAAAGAAGAAAAATTGATGGGTAGTTTTCGAAAGCTTACATTAAGCTGCGGTATATCGATATATCCTGAAGATTCCAGATGGTTTGAAGAGGTAATTAAAATTGCAGATAATAATCTCTACAGGGCAAAGGAAAAAGGTAAAGACCGATACTTTTATGAGAATTAACTTAACTTTAGTTTTTTTATATATAAATTTTCTTTTACAAAGTATTCTTTATTCCAATATTTTGAATTTCAATTTTTACTTTAAATATTGAAATATAGTGTGAAATATACTTTTTATAGAATGATTAATAAATCTAAAATTTTGAAAGTTTTTTTATATCAAATTAATTATTAAATGTATAAATATAAATTCTATATCCAAGATTCAAAAACAATGATTTTTAACATAAATTCTATACGGTAAATCAGTCAAAGTGTTGCTAGTTATATATAATGTGTTATTATTTTAAATGCATAAGTAGATCAATATTTATAAATAGGAGGTTTTTTTCAAAAACAGTTTTCTTTATATTAAATGCGGAAAAACCAACTGTTATCTTATTAAAGCTAAAGAAGGATATTTATTAGTTGATACATCATATGAAAAAAACTATACTAAGTTTTTAAAGGCTCTTGATAAAAATGATGTTAAAATGGATGATATTAACTATTTATTTTTAACACATCATCACGATGATCATTCAGGTTTTGCTAAAAAGTTACTTGCCTACACAGACATTAAAATTATTGCTGACCATCATGCAGGAGAGTTACTAAAAAAAGGGGAAAATGATAAATCAAGGGGTGGAGGATATATTAATAAAAGAATGTATTATTTATCTAAATTATATAAATTATTTAATCCAGATTGGGATTTAACCTTTCCCCCTTTGGAACTTGAAAAGAATGATATTTTAATCGATGGTGATAATGATAAAGTTTTAAGGGATATAGGAATAGAGGGTAAAATATTGTATACTCCAGGACATACCATAGATTCAATTTCTCTTTTACTTGATAATGGAATAATTTTCTGCGGAGATGCTGCAATGAGCTGGCCGCTCTGGGCAGGTATAAAGTACTGTCCAATATTTGTTACTAATGTAGATATACTTTATGATAGCTGGCAAAAAATAATAAAAAGCAGTGCAAAAAAGATCTATCCCTCCCACGGAGAACCTTTTAATATAGAGAAATTAAGGAAAAATATTGGAGAATACAATAATAATTCGCTAGTAGAATTTTTTTAATATTTGGTTTATGATGAATTTATAAGATATGGTAGTATAAAATTATATATAACAATAAAAGGTATATATATGGCTTCTAGAACTATAACCATAATATCTTTTTACCCTGTAGATGCTTAAAAAAGTATGAAAAAATTTGCAGAATTTTATAACTCTTATAAAAATTGACTGACCGTTTGCAAGGTTTAAACCTGTTGATGATAATGGCAATAATCTTGTCTGAAATTTGTGGAAGACTTTTAAGGTTTATTTAAATTGTTTTTTTATTCCAGCAGGTATTCATGAAATTTATGTTTATAGAATAGATAAAAAATTAAAAAATACAGACATTTGAGACGAAAAAAGTTGTGAAAATATGGAATTATTATATTAAGCTTGAACCCGAGGAAAATGGAACCGTTCATTATAATGACAAAATAAAGATTAATGCCGGTATTTTTACTGGAATAGTAGCTTTTTTAAGCAGAATTTTCTATAAACACGAACAAAAGCGGTGGATGAAAATATTAGAAGGTAAAACTAAAATAGGAATGATTTTAAATGAATTGGTTTATATTTAACATGTTAATTAAGGCTTTATAAAATTAAAAAAATTTATGGTTTTATACCTGATAGGAAAATTATTCATTTTTTATATAATAAGATTAAGAACAAAATGTTCTTGATTTATTTATTTGATAAGAGATAATAATATATATTTTAATAGGAGGTTATTATGATTAGATGGTTTATAATTTTATGTACTATTTTTTTAATGCTTTATACAATAAGTTATGGAGATGAGTCAAAGAATTCCGATCTTGAAAAGATTGGAAAAGATTTTTATTCTATGAAAAATTTGGGAGGTAATGTTGCTTTCTTGATTACAGAGGATGGTGTAGTAGTTATCGATGCCGGGACGTCACTTTCTGCAGGTAAAAAGATTTTAAATACTATAAGGAAAAAAACTGATAAACCTATTAGGTACTTGATAGTAACTCATTATCACAATGATCATATTTTGGGGGTGGATGCTTTTCCCGAAGATATTTCAGTTATTTCAAGTGAGAAAACTAAGGAAAATATCTCAAATATAACAATGAAACAAAGAAAAATAAATATAGAAAGAAGATACCCTGAATATATCGACAATATGAAGAAAAAACTGGAAAATATGGAAGATAAAGATAGTAAGGAGTATAAAGAATTAAAAAATCAGATAAAAGAGACCGAGGAATTTTTCAAAGAGTATAAGAATACTAAAATAGTAGAACCGGATATAACTTTCAAAGATAGAAAAACATTGGAAATAGGCGGTGAAGTTCTCGAAATAATTCATTTTCCTAATACCCATACTTCGGGAATTAGTATTGTTTATTTCAAAAATAGGAAAACTGTACATACAAGTGACCTAATTTTTAATAAAATGTTTCCCTACATCGATTATGAAGGAGGAGGAAACTCCACTAACTGGATAGATGCTTTAGAAAAAATAAAAAAAATGGATATTGATATTGTAATTCCCGGACATGGTAATGTAGAAAATAGTAAAAAATGTATTAGTAAACAAATAGAATATTTTAAAACAATGAAAAAAAAGATTCAAAATTATGTTGATAAAGATTATAGTGTGGAAAAAATAAAAAGCGAGCTGAATCTTTTACAGTATAAAGATTATGGAAAAAAAAGATTGTATGAACAGAATATTGAAGCTATCTACAAAGAATTTGTTCAGAACTAGCATTCCTAAAATAAAAGTTGGTTGAATAGGCAAGTAGACGATTTGTAACAATAATAAATTGCTTATACCGGTACACCTTGTAATGTAGGTATCCTGCTCAAAAAAATAAATAATACTTGGGAATCGGGCCGGATATAAATAAATTATAATAAAGGAAATTGGTCCAGAGAAAAGTTGAAGTTGTTGAGATATAAAAATAATACGTAAAAATTATAACTGGAAAAAGGAGACTTTAAATTAGTTATAAGAAGATTCATATAATAGGTGGGCCGGGAAGCGGTAAAACATATTGCGCTCATAAATTATCAAAAAAATTAAATGTTCCAAAATTTGATCTTGATGATATTTTTTGGGATAGAAACTATGATGGGTACAGTGTTAAAGCGCCGGTGGAAAAAAGAAAAAAAGAATTGAGTAAAATATTAGAAAAAGACAGTTATATTATTGAAGGTGTGTATTATTCATGGCTGAAAGATAGTTTTAAACTCTCGGAGATAATTATTATTTTAAATAATTCGGTTTTTCTCAGAGATTATCGCCTTAT
The DNA here is from genome assembly GCA_964565585.1 of uncultured bacterium. Lineage (GTDB taxonomy): Bacteria > Macinerneyibacteriota > Macinerneyibacteria > Macinerneyibacteriales > Macinerneyibacteriaceae > Macinerneyibacterium. The sequence continues at coordinate 2,382 of CAZMFS010000097.1, read as the reverse complement.
TAAAAGATTTTTTAAACGTAAATTTAATCCGGTTAAATCAAAGGAAGAGTCTCTAAAGAATTTTTTGCGTTTACTTAGGTGGAATCATAAATATGATAATAATAACTTGAAGAAAGCGGTAGAATTAATTAAAAATTACAATGAAAATAATATTATTTGTAAATCATATTCGGATATTTTGAAGCTATTTTAGAATTAAACATTCATAAATATAAGTTTTTCAGAAATATTGTAAAAGAAAATTTTGACTATTTAGAATTATTAAAATATAATACATCAAATAATAAAAAAATCAAAAACAGTTTTGATTTGAAAATATATTTTTGAGCAAATAAATGAAAGGATAGTTATGAAAAATATTTTTATTATGTTTTTGTCGGTTTTTGTAATCTTAGGGATATATGCACAGAATAATAAGAAAGAGCTTCCAGGTGATACTAAACTACCTTCTTCGGATGAAAAGCTGGAAAAAATAGCCAGTTATGAAAAGAAAGAATACAAATATTCTGTAGAAGATTTTTTTAAAAATACTAAGAAGCGATATTTTAAACTTTCTCCTGATGGCAAATATCTTTCATATATGAAAAAAAATGAGAAAGGGAAACGAGATATTTATATAAAAAATACAGTGAATGATAAAAAAATAAAAGTTATAGAGGAAGGAAAAAATTTAATAAGGGTATATTTTTGGGCCAATAATAATAGATTAATTTATTTTAAAGATAAAGGGGGCAATGAAAACTATCATTTATTTGCTGTAAATATTGATGGTTCAGATCAAAAAAAATTAACTCCTTTCGATAATGTTAAAGTTAAGGTTCAAAAATTTTTAAAAGAAAAACCTAATTCTATGATTATTTTAATGAATAAGGAAAATTCGAAGTTGTATAATCCGTATAAGATAAATATTAAAACCGGAGAGTTAAATAAATTATATGATAATGATAAAAGTTCTAATCCCATAACTTCATATGATTTTGATAAAGAGGGAAATTTAAGAGGATATTTTAAAAAAATTGATGGTATTAAAACAGTTTATTATTATAGAGAAACAAAAAATAAACCATTCAAAAAAATTATTCAAACTGATTGGGATGAAGAATTTAAAACAATTGGCTTTGATTATAGTACCGATTACAAACACGATGTTTTTGTTCTAACTAATCTATTTAAAAATACCAAAGAAATAATAAAATATGATTTAAAAAAGAAAAAAATAATTAACTATAAATTTTCTAATGAAAAATATGATTTAAAAGGTATAAGCCGATCTCGAAAAAGAGATTATGTAATTGATTACTATTATTATACTGCAAAAAAATCAAAAAAGGTTCCTGTAAGTCAAAGTTATAAAAAACTTCATAAGAAGTTTACAAATAAGTTTGGAGAGTATCAATTCTTTATAGTGGATAGAACCAAAAAGGAAGATAAATACCTACTTTTTGTTAGAAGTGATAAATTATACGGGGCATATTATCAGTACGATAGAAAAAAAGATTCTTTTAAGAAACTTGCAAGATTATTTCCTCATTTGAAAGAAAAGGATATGGCAGAGATGAAGTCTATTAAATTTGAAAGCAGGGATGGATTAACTATTCATGGGTATATTACTATACCAGAGGAAGCTAAGAAAGGTAAAAAAGTCCCTTTAATTGTAAATCCCCATGGTGGTCCTTATGGTATTAGAGATAGCTGGAGATTTGATCCAAAGGCACAGCTTTTTGCAAGTAGAGGATATGCAACTCTTCAGATAAATTATAGAGGTTCTGGAGGATATGGAAAATCGTTTCAGAATGCTGGATACAAACAGGTTGGAAGAAAAATGCTTAATGATTTAGAAGATGGGGTTAAATATATGAAACATAAAGAATGGGTCGATGAGAATAGGATTGCAATATATGGAGCGAGTTACGGAGGTCTTGCAACTCTTGGCAGTCTGGTTAAGACACCTGACCTTTATTGCTGCGGTGTTGATTATGTTGGGGTATCAAATATATTTACATTTTTTGAATCTATTCCTTCTTACTGGAAACCCTATTTAAGAATTATGTACAAACAGTGGTATAATCCTAACAATAAAGATGAAAGAAAAATAATGAAAAAAGTTTCTCCCGCTTTAAATGTGGATAAAATAACTAAGCCACTCTTTATAGTACAGGGTGCAAATGACCCCAGAGTTGATATCAATGAATCGGATCAAATGGTTAGAAAATTAAGAAAAAGAGGTATAGATGTTTTCTACATGGTAAAATATAACGAGGGACATGGATTTAGACACGAAGATAACCGCATACAGCTTTACAAAACGATGATGGGATTTTTTGCAAAACATTTAAAATGAAAATTATTTTAGATTTAAAAATTTCTAATATAATAACTGAT
>CAZMFS010000096.1:4334-7053 GCA_964565585.1 uncultured bacterium | reverse complement strand
TCTCTAACTTTTATTTTTATTATTTTTTACTATTTAAAACCTGAATTTGATTTTAGTAGTTTAATCATTAAAATGAATTTTCAAAGATATTTAAAAGCTAAATTAGAATATTTTTCTGAACTGGATAATTATAATTTTTTGAACTCGGTTATATTGGGTAATAGAGAGTATTTGAAAAATAGTATTAAAAATTCTTTTAGCCTAACGGGTAGCTATCACTTTTTGGCAATAAGCGGTTTACACTTTGGTATTATTGCATCGATACTTCATTTTGGACTAAAATTTATTAAATCAAAGTTGAAATATGCTGTCATTATTTTTTTATTGTTTTTCTATTTAATGGCAGTGGAGTTTTACATTTCTGCTACACGAGCTTTTTTAATGATACTAATTTTTTATTTAGGGAAGATGTTTAATAAAAAAACTTACTCTCTTAATATATGGTCTCTTGCTAGTTTAATAATTCTTATGTTCCAACCATCATTTATAAACAGTTTAAGCTTCTGGATGAGTGTTTTGGCAACGCTTGGGATAATATTATCCCTGGAATATATTAAAAATATTAATAATATAGTTTTGCAGGCATTTTTTATATCTGTATCAGCTCAGATTTTTTTACTTCCAATTCTATTAACGCAGTTCAATCATTTTAATATTGTTTCCCCGGTAGTAAATACAATAGGTATAATTTTCATTTATCCAATACTTATTTTTGGATTTTTTTTAATTCTTCCTTTACCCTTGATACTAACGAAAATTTTTATAAGCATAGTAGAACCGATTATTGAACTATTTATTAATTTTATTTCTTTTTTTAATAGAGAAATATTTATAGTAAATTTTCAGTTGGAAGAGTTCTACATATATTTATATTACTGCTTAATATTAATATTATTTTTCTACTTTAAATATATCCTCGAAAGACGCGAGAAAAAGAATTTTTGAGATTTTGTTGATTCCTTTGATTTTCATTCTTTTTTTTGTATCGTTTAAAGTATTTTTATACTTTAGATTGGGAGAATAGATATATAGAGATGGAATATTTTTTTGTTCAAATAGTTTATCTTCTGCATAGCCGGAATGTGAAACACTGAAATCCAGGTTAATTCCGAAAGTTTTATTTGAAAGATCGAATTTCTCATATAGTTGGGGGTGATCGAGCCCGCCTCCAATTTCATAGAAATGATTTGAAGCGCCAATATTCGATAATTTGATCATATATTCTGTATTTCGTGCATTAAATTCCTGGGTTTCAAGTAATTTTTTTCCTCCAATCATTCCCTGCTCCTTACCAGAAAATACAATAAAATATACATTATTTTTTCTTTTAAAATTTTCAACCGATGCAATTTTATCAGCTAAGTTTAAAAGCCCCAAAACGCTAGATGTATTATACATAATATTTTTATAATATATATCTTCCGTTTGTTTTCCCATACCATCAAGGTGGGTGCTAAATATTATATTATTAGCATTTTCACTGTTTTTGTTAGCCGGAAGATAGCCAATAATATTCATTGTTTTTCTCTTTTGATAATTCATTGGGATATCCATTGTTATTCTACTTTTTAAAGGAAAAGAGTAGGGTTCATTTGAACTAATGATATCATTTTTAATCGCTGAAAAATTTATATTATCTCCTTTTAAAAATAGATTAAGCCTGTTAAAGGGAATAATTAGCTGTGGAAAGTTTGTTAAATCAAAAATTTTAGGGACATATGCAGTATTCTGTATTTCTTTAGTGCTAAAACTGTTTGCATCCAGATATATTATACCCTTCGCTCCATAACTTTTAGCAATGTAGGATCTGTAGTATAAGTTAGAATATTCCGGATTATTGACTATGAATTTTTTTGGTAAATTTTTAAATGCAATTAGAACTTTATTTTTAACATTTACCGATTTGTAATCATCATAATTGTTTTTTCCATTTGAAATTCCAAATCCTACAAAAACAAGCTCTGATTTGTTGATATTTCCTTGACCGGAAGTCATAGATACAATGTAATCTTTTCCAGCTTTAAGGAAATTATTATTGATCCATACTTTTGGGTTATCTTTTAAAATACCTGTATTTATCGAGAAATTTTGGAAATAGGTTTTAAGAAAAGGAGCCTGCTTTAAATTCATCATATCAAATTTATACGAGATATAATCAGCAGCAAAGTTAAATTCGGTAGTTCCAGGATATAGCCCTTTTGTATTTTCATTTGATAAATTATAAAGATTTTCCTTAATAGTGTTTACTTTATTAAACTTTGATAGATACTGTCTTTTATATTGAAAGATATCTTCCTGGGAGCAGGAGCCCAAGAGCAATAGGATTAATATAAATAATACAAAAATGGCTTGATTTTTTTTCATAACTAAATTATAAATAAATAGACGGTTATTTCAAGAATTTTAATTGGTTAAAACCGGATTGGAGGATAGATGTATTTAGTTACTGGCGGTTGCGGATTTATTGGATCACATATAGCTACTAGGCTTGTAAAAGAGGGGAAGAAAGTTAAAATACTTGATAATTTATCCACAGGTAAAGTGGAAAATATCCAACATATAAAAAATGAAGTTGAATTTATAGAAGGAGATATAAGAAACTATGAATTGCTTGAAAAAAAGCTACAAAATGTTAATTATATATTTCACCAGGCTGCATTAGTTTCGGTTGTTAAATCGATAAAAAATCCAATATTGTATTATTTATATTAATCCTATT
>CAZMFS010000096.1:0-4324 GCA_964565585.1 uncultured bacterium | reverse complement strand
AAAATCCAATATTGTGTAATGAAATAAATACATGCGGAACTTTAAATCTTTTAGAAGCTGCAAAAAATAATCAAGTTAAAAAGGTAATAATGGCTTCATCTGCTGCAATTTATGGAGATGAACCTACTTTACCTAAAAAGGAACAAATGTTAAGAGAACCTCTTTCTCCTTATGCTGCTTCGAAAATAACTTTAGAAGATTACGGTAAAATATATGATAATATTTTTGATTTAAAGACAGTTTCTTTAAGATATTTTAATGTTTATGGCCCTAGACAGGATCCTTCTTCTCCTTATTCGGGAGTTTTATCTATATTTTCAAATGCTTTTGCTAAAAAAAATCCGGAGATAATAATTTATGGTGATGGCAAACAGACAAGAGATTTTATTTATGTAAAGGATATTGTAAAAGCTAATATGATTGCATTGAAAAATGATTCTATGAATGGAAAAGTTTACAACGTAGCCTGTGGAAAGCAAAATTCTTTGATGGATGTTATCGAGGTTTTGGAGAATATTACAAATAAGAAAGCCTCTATTCAATTTAAAAAAAGGAGAGAGGGAGATATCAAATACTCTTATGCAGATATCAATAAAATCAAAAAAGAAGGTTTTAGTCCTGAATATTCATTAAAACAGGGATTAACTGAGTATTTTAAAAAGCTTTAGAAAACCTTAAAATATTAACAAAACTTGACAAACAAATATATCTATGTTAGATTTTTAGCAGTCGGTAAGTAGGAGTGCTAAAATGAAAAAAAGTGATATTTTGACAGATAGAGAGAAAGCAGTTTTAATTAGTACTGTTGTGGAATATATAAAAAATGGAAAACCTGTTAGTTCAAGCACGCTGTCGAATGAATATACTCTTACTGTATCTTCTGCTACTATAAGAAATGTGATGTCAAAATTGGAGGATTATGGTTATATTTTCCAGCCTCACGTTTCGGCAGGGAGAATCCCTACTGATAAAGGGTATCGTTATTATGTAGATAATTCCATTCTCTATCAGGATTTAACATATAGGGAAAAAACTAGAATAAAAAATATTTCAAAACAGAAGATATTAAAACTTGATAACTTGTTGAACCGAATTTCTAAAATGCTTTCGGACATTTCAAGCAAGATTGGAGTATCTGTTTTACCTCATATGCAGTATGATAAAATCAAATGTTTTAAAATAGTTCCTGTAACTAATTCTAAAATGTTTGCTGTTATCATAACAAAATCAGGTCTGGTTAGGGAAGAATTATTTCAGCTAGATAATGATATTCATCTTAGTAAGGGGTTTATTGAAAAAATAAATAATTATTTGGAAACTAAAATATGTAATGTAAAAATAAACAAGGCAAAAAAGATGCTTAAACAGGATAAAATGATATCAAGTTATAAATTCTTATATGATATAATTCTTGAGAAATTAATGAAAACAAGCTTGGATAACAGTAATATTTATATAAAAGGTTTAACAAATTATTTAAAGTATGACAAATCCTCTGAGTTGCTGGAAGTTTTCGAACAGGGAATAATTGATAACATAATTCAAAATGAAGAAAATTTTAATTCGCAGCAGCTTATGATAAAAATTGGTAATGAGAATAAAGTTGATTATTTAAAAGATTATTCTTTAATTTCTAAAAGCGTTGATATAGATGAAGATTTGGATATAAAAATAGCACTTTTAGGAAAGAAGAGGGTTAACTACAGTAAAATGATATCAATACTTGAGTATACAGAAAATATATTGAAAGAAAAATTTCATGAGGAGGAATTATATGAATAACGAAGAAAAAAAAGAAAAAAAAATGGAAGAGGAAAATGAAGAACAAAAAAATATATCGGATAATAAAGCAGAACAGAAGGAGGAATCTGAAAACGATATAAAAGATGTTTCAAAACTTAAGCAGAAAATCGAAAAACTACAAAAAGAAAACAAAAAGCTTAAAAACGAAAATAAAAATTTAAAAGAAGAAAATGATAACCTCTATAACAAACTAAATAGAGTTATGGCTGATTTTGAAAATTATAAGAAAAGGGTTAAAAAGGAAAAAAGTAATGTTATAAAATCAGCAAATAAAGACCTAATATTAGATATGTTACCTGTACTTGATAATCTTGAATTAGCAGTAGAAAATAAAGATCAGCAGGATAAAAAGAAAGCCTATGAAAAAGTTGTAGAAGGCGTTCAGATGGTAATAAAGCAGTTTTTGAAGGTGTTAAATGATTATGGGGTTGAAACTATAAATGCCGTTGGAGGAGCTTTTGATCCTAATTTCCATGAAGCTTTGATGATGGTAGAAACCGAAGAAGATCATGAGGAAGAAGAACTTGTAGTAGAAGAGTTTCAAAAGGGTTATATGTTGAATGATAAAGTAATTAGACCTGCTAAGGTTAAAGTTTCAAAGAAAAAAGATAAAAAACAAAAGGAGGATGATTCTGATGAGTAAAATTATAGGAATAGATTTAGGAACAACCAATTCTGCAGTATCAGTTATGGAAGGTGGTGAACCTACCATAATAGTAAATTCTGAAGGAAATAGGGTTACACCATCAGTGGTTGCTTTCAAAGAAGATGAGAGATTGGTAGGTGAAATTGCCAAAAGACAGGCAGTTACTAATCCGGAAAACACAATAACATCTATAAAAAGATTTATGGGAAGATTTATAGATGAAGTAAAAGAAGAAAAAGAAATGGTTTCTTATAAAGTGAAAAAAGGACCAAATGATGTAGTAGCTGTTCAGGTTGGAGATAAAGATTATACCCCACCTGAAATATCAGCGATGATATTGAGAAAGCTTAAAGAAGAAGCTGAGGATTATCTCGGAGAAGAAGTAGAAGAGGCTGTAATCACTGTTCCAGCTTATTTTAATGATAGACAAAGACAGGCTACCAAAGATGCAGGAAAAATTGCAGGATTAGAAGTAAAAAGAATAGTAAATGAACCTACAGCAGCATCTTTATCATACGGACTACAGAAAGGCCATGCTCATACTATAGCAGTATATGATTTAGGTGGAGGTACATTTGATATATCCATACTTGAATTAGGAGATGGAGTACTGGAAGTTTTATCAACAAATGGAAATACTCATCTTGGAGGAGACAATTTCGACCAGCTACTTGTTGATCATATAGCTGAAGAATTTAAAAAGCAGGAAGGTATAGATCTAAGAGAAGATAGAATGGCCCTTCAGAGATTGAAAGATGCAGCTGAACAGGCAAAAATGGAACTTTCTTCTTCAAAAAAGACAAATGTAAATTTACCATTTGTTACTGCTGATCAAAATGGTCCTAAGCATTTAAATATAGATATAACAAGGGCAACTTTTGAAAATTTAATAATGGATCTAATAGAATCTTCATTTGATCCATGTAAAACTGCATTAAACGATGCAGATTTAAATAAATCTGATATTGATGAAGTTATTTTAGTTGGCGGATCTACAAGAATACCTTTGGTTCAGCAAAAAGTAGAGGAATTTTTTAACAAGAAACCTAATCTAAAAGTAAATCCTGATGAAGCTGTATCACTGGGAGCAGCAGTTCAGGCAGGTATACTTTCTGGTGAAGGAGAATTAAAAGATATGGTTCTTTTGGATGTTACTCCATTAACACTTGGTCTTGAAACACTTGGTGGAGTAATGACTCCTTTAATAGAAAAGAATACCACAATACCTGCCAGAAAAAAGAAGGTATTTACAACTGCCCAGGATAATCAAACAGCTGTGGATGTTCATGTATTACAGGGAGAAAGATCAATGGCTAAAGATAACCAAACACTTGGAAGATTTCAGCTGACAGGAATTCCACCTGCTAAAAGAGGAGTACCACAGATAGAAGTTACTTTTGATATAGATGCAAATGGAATATTAAATGTAAGTGCTAAAGACCTTGGAACCGGTAAAGAGCAAAATATAGTAATTAAATCAACTTCAGGTCTATCAGAAGAGGAAATTGAACAGATGAAAAAAGAAGCAGAAGAACATGCAGAAGAGGATAAACGTAAGAAACAGTTAATTGAAGCTAAAAACAAAGCTGAAAGTACAATATACAGTGTACAGGACTCATTAGATGAATATGGTGAAAAGATCGATGAAGAAGAAAAAAAGAAGATTGAAGATAAGATAGAGGAATTAAAAGAAGTAATGGATACTGATGATTTGGAAAAAATAAATGATAAAATGGAAGAATTACAGGAAGCTTCTTATAATCTCGCTCAGCAGTCTTATCAGGATACTCAGCAGCAAGGTCCACAGTAAGGTGGTCCACTGGGACCTCAAGGACAACAAACACAAGCCGGTCAGTCACAGGCTTCAGATAAGGA
>CAZMFS010000095.1:0-7061 GCA_964565585.1 uncultured bacterium | reverse complement strand
TTATATATTTTATAATAACATTTTTTGCAGCCTTTATTTCAAAACCATATCATTTCTGGATTTTAGGGTTTTTGGTAGCATCCGCCCAAGGAGGCATACAGTCATTAAGTCGCTCGCTGTATAGTAAAATAATCCCACAGGATAGTTCAGCTGAATTCTTCGGATTTTATAACATATTGGGAAAATTTGCTGCTATACTTGGTCCTTTTATGGTGGGAATATTTTCTCACTTATTTAGCAATTCAAGATTCGGAATATTGAGTTTAAGTATTCTTTTTCTTGTGGGACTGATTTTTATATCAAAAGTCGATACAGACTCTGATCAAAATAAAAATTCAGTTTAATATTAAGGAAGATGCTTCAAATTATTATTTGTATGTATAACTGGTTTTAAAAAAACAATCATCCTGAATTTATTTTCTATCCCCCAAAACTAAATAACATTTAAATATTAAATATTCTTAAATCCTAGCTCAAGAGCTCAATCATAATCTTTTTGTGTCCAAGATATAGCACTAATTCCAACAGTAATTTTTTTTGTTTTTCAAAAGAATTAGTGTTTAAATTTCTATTTTAACCTAGATTAAAATTACCTATGATAATTTTAAAAATCTAACTACGAACTGCTAGCGACGAACAACTAAAATTGCGGTAGCAATTTTTATTAGTGAATGAAATTCATTGACAAATAATTATATATATTGTATAAAATAACTAGGAATATATAAATTGGAGGTTGGTTATGAGAAAATTTACGATAATTATGGTTATTTTATTTTTATTTGCTTCATTTTCTTTAATTTTTGGAGCAGATGATTCTTCTGATGATGTTGTACCTGAATCGATACTAAAAAAATTAAAGATAAGTGGTAATTTTAAGATGGTAGCAAAGTATCAAGAGGCTTTTGCTACTCCTCTTGATTCACCCCAGTTTGGTGTTTTTGATAGGGCAAGTGCTAACTATCGTGCCAGTGAGAATTTTAGAGCAGTTGGAAATATAAACTTTTCACTGGGTGAGTTAGGTAAATCTAAATGGTTTGGAGTTTTACAGATAAAATTTGATGCCAATGATCCAGATGTGGAACACGAAGTTGATAGTAATGAACAGGTAGAAGAAATTGTGGAGCTTGATAATTTCTTTATCATGTATAGACCGTTTGAAGTTAATGAAAAAAGACCTTTTGGTGTATCTATAGGTGTTCAAACTGCTGTTCCTACTGCAAATGCAGCTTATACACATTATTTTGCAGGAGATGTTGATGAAGATTTTATTTTTTATACTGCTTCTGCATTAACAAGTGTACCTATGGCTCAAGTAGATTTTCATATTAGTGAGGATACAGGTATTGGTGCTGCATTAGCCAGGGGCGCAGGAGATATTACAAAAATTGGAACAGGAATGAATGAAAACAGTGCTCTAAATAAAATACTTTGGATAGAAGCCAAAGAATTTGGACTTCAAATGAATTCAGCAATTCAGTTTATATCAGGTGAAGGTGGAGGTACCGACCTAACTCTGACTGAAGAGAAGAATAAAATATATGAATATCAGGGAAAGTATGAACATAAATTGTATAATGGATCACTTTCTTACGAGATATCCGGAATTAAACCCTATATTGGGTACATAACAATCTGGGGAGATGAAGTTCCTTCAGAGGGCCAAAAAGCAAGAAAAATATCGGGAAATTTCAAAACAATGGGTATAAACTTTGATATGGAAAATATCGGGATACCGGGTAAGTTCTTTGCTGATTATACAGTATCTGATACAGAAAAATTTAATGGATTGCAGGGTCTGCCGGAGGGGACTTTAGCTCAGGCTTTATCACAGAGTGGGGACGCCACTTTGGAAGCTTTAGCCCCACAATTTACTGATTATGGTGGAAACAGTGAAGTAATATATGCTATTTCAAATTTTGATAAAGCATATCATTTCGAATATTCTGTAAAAATTAGAAAAAACTTAGAATTCTCTGCATTCTATTATGAACTTTTAGGAAAAAATGATGCTACTATGAATGATTCAGCCGTTCAGGAAGATATTGCTAAAGCATTACAGCAAAAGGCAGGTATGGATTCAGCTACTGCAGGAACTGTAGCAGCTCAAATTATGGCTGGCGGTCTTTCAGATCAGATGGATCAGATAAGGAAATTTTCTGAATGGACTCATACTTATTCACTTGGTATGGCATTAAAATATAGTTTTTAATCAATATAATTTCTTAATAAATTGATTATAGAGGGGATTTTTCCCCTCTATATTTTTAGATACTTATATCTTTTATGGTGTGATTGTTAAGTTTTTTGATTATAATATCCAGCAAATTACCCAAAGGACATAGGTATTTGCACCAAAATCTTTTGGAATATCTGTACTGCAAAAAAAGAATAAATATTAAATTGATAATGATGAATCTTAAAAGGTTCTGCCATATTAAAAGGGGATAATAATAACTTTTGTACAACACAAAACCAATATAGAACCAGAAAATAAAAAATACTGAAAATTTTATCATTTTATTTGGTTTTTTCTCTTTTTTAGTTTTGAAATCTTCTGCAGTATAATCCTGAATACTTCCCGCGGGACAGATCTGGAGACAGTAAAATCTTTTTTTTATCAATAGAGTAGTTAAAATTGCTAGTCCAAAAAGAATAAATAGAGAAAACCACAATCTTAGTATACACATAAGTACAAAGAAAACTATTAGTGAAAATATCTTAATTATATTGTTTTTAGTATGCATACGGTTATAGTAATGCTTCTATAGTATTTGTCAACCTAAATAATTAATAGGGTAAAGAAAAATAACAGTTGAAATTATGATTAAATAATTAATAATATTAAAGAGGTGAATTTTATGAAAAAAAGAAAAGAAGATAATACAAATAATAAACCAAAAAATAAAAAAATTCCTTTTTTAATAACAATTTCATATCTGCTTTCTTTTCTTGTTATTAGATTGTTGGTTATCCTTGTTGGGTCTGCTCATACTGAATTTGCTCAAACAGTAAATCAGGGACCTCCTGGTGTTGATTTTCATATTGGAAGAAATATTATACTTTTTGGTTATCATATACATCACTTTTATTTTGGAATAATATTAATAGCTATTGCAGGCTGGTTATCGCTTGTTAAATATTCTAAGATTAAGATTGAAAGAGTAGCAGTGTTATACGGTATAGGACTTGGGTTATTAATGGATGAAATTGGGCTTCTTTTAACATGGGGGGATTATTATTCAGGTTTGAGTTATCTCCTCAGTCTCTTTTTACTCGGATTATTTTTAAGTATTTTATTTTTTCCTTCTTTCTGGAAAGAGTTCAAGAAAGAACATACCAAAAAAGGAGGCTCATTTATCTTTAAAAAGCTGGATCTCGTAATAAAGGTAACTGATTTTTTATCACTAAAACTGGAAAAAACCGATAAAATTAGAGTGTACATAGTGGGTATAGCATATTTATTGGTTGGAGTATTTATACTTTTATATCCAAAGTTTATATATTATTGGATTGCCGGATTATTCTTCCTGCAGGGAATATCCCTTCTTGTTAAAGGATCAGCCTGATATGAATTGAAAATTGATAATGGCTAATGGCGAATTAATAATTTTAAAATCTCTTTCAGAGATTTTCGTGACGCGTAGCATGTAACAGGAAAAATAATTGAAACGATTTTTATATTCAGAACAATATTTAAAAAAGATAAAAAAATCTAATGCAAATTCCGGCTGGAGCGAAATTGAGCGGCGGAACCATCATAAATTGTTCTAATAGCTAAACATAAGTAATGAAAATTCCTGATAAAGCGAGTATGGCGAGCGGAATTCAGGAATCTTCTGGAATTACATACAAGTAAATTATTTTTGATAATTTTCATTCAAATTTCGAACCTTGAATAATCCATGTCTTAACCCCAAATTGGCTGTCCAAAACTTGAGAATTATAACTCGAATATTTAATAAATTATATTATTTTGATGAATCTCCTCATTCTCACAAGACGAATAATTAAAAGAAAAACCTGAGTTCCGAGGTGAAACTCTAAGTATTTGTAAAGGTATATTCAAAAGTTTATTTTAAATATAAGAAATATTTATGGGGATAATAAAAAATAACGATGAAATTGAATGAATAAATAATATTTTTTACCATACAATTTCAAATAAACTTTTGAAAGAGTTTCAAAGCCGGAGATTCAAAAAAATAATATAATTTTAAAGTTCGCATTTCAAATGAAAGATTTTGTTTTATCAATAGGGGGTTAAACCAATCCAACTTCGAAAATCATTTTGGTGATTTTTAAAAATTTTTTTAAATCCCTACATAAAAGCTCAATCTCATTCTTAATCTTAATCTAAAAATTGCGATAGCAATTTTTTATTTCTTCGAAGGAACATCTGTTAGGCTAATAACTTGGTATTACTTCTTTGGTTTTGCATCCGGCACTCTTTACTAGGAGTTTTTTATATAAATTGCTTCCGTCACTGCAAAATCAAATATTGATTTTGCAAAAAATCCTTTGTATTTTCCTATTTCTTTTTTATACTTAAATAGTTATGGAAATTATTCATACTGCGGATATTCATTTAAAAGAATATAAAGATGAAAGATGGAAAGCCCTTGAAAAATTAGTAGGCTTTTGTGAAGAAAAGGATATTGATTTCCTTTTAATAGCAGGAGATTTATTTGATGCAAACATTTCAGGTGAAATATTACAGAATAATCTTAGAGAACTCTTTTCTGATTTAAGTTTTGATATAATATTTATTCCTGGAAATCATGATGTAACCGCAATTCAGGAGGGGGATTATTTTGGAGATAATTTAAAAATAATAGAAGATATTAAAAACCCCGTAAATACTAAACAAGCTAAAATATGGGGGTTACCATATAGTCAAAATATGACCAATGAAGGAATATTAAAAAAACTGGAATTTGTTAAGGAAAATATAAACAATGATAAAACTAATATATTACTATTACATGGAGAATTAATTGATTCTTTTTTCTCAAAAGAAGATTACGGAGAAGAGGAAGAAACGAGATATATGCCCGTTAAAATCGATGATTTTAAAAATATTGGATTGGATTATGTGTTAGCAGGACATTTTCATACTTCTTATAATGTTTTTAAAATTGGGAAAAATAGTTTTTTTATTTATCCGGGGTCATTAGTATCTATTACAAAAAAGGAAGTAGGCAAAAGAAGGGTAAATTATATAAATTTGAATGAAAATTCGAAACCAAAACCAATAAAGGTTAACTCGTTTTACTATCTTTATAAAAAAATTGAATTTTATCCATATTCGGAAATATCTCCAATAAATAAAATAAAAAATGAACTGGAAAAAATAGATACGGATTCAGGTTTGATTATGGAAATTGATGGTTTTTTTAATGGAGAAAAATGGGATGTAACTGAAGAAGAATTGGTTAACTTTATTAAAAATCAGTTATATGATAAAAAAATCAAATATGATTCTTCAGATTTAAAATTTAAGTTTAAGGAGATATCATATATTTTAGAATCAGATATTTTTCAAAAGTTTATAAGTTTGTTAAATAGTAAAGACTATGATGAGAAGAAAAAGGAAAATTTAAAAAAAATTGTTATTAAAGCCATGACAGGTTTAAAATATGAGAATTAAAAATATTAGTGTTTTTAAGTACGGTCCATTACAAAATAAAGAAATAAAAAATTTAAACAATTTTAATTTAATTTATGGCAACAATGAAGAGGGTAAAACTTTATTGCTTGAAGCCTTATTAAAGTTTTTTATTCGAAAAAAAAGCCACAGAAATGTTATAAATGAGTTAAATAGAGTTTCTGAATCTCCTGAAGGATTTGTGTATGTTGAGGACAAAGATGAAAAGATAAAATATCCTGAAAGTAGAGATTTTTTAAATGATTATAATTTAACGGTGGAGGATTTCAAAAATATATTTTTAATACGGGATAGCGATCTGAGAATAAAAGAGGATAAGTATTATGTGGATTTTACCAATAAATTGGTTGGTTTAAAAACCGAAAAAATAGAGAAAATAAAACAAAACATAAAAAATATTGGAAATTTAACTGAAGGTAAAAATCAGATATCAAGTACTAAGGAAAATAATAAACTTGGGGAAAGGATAAGCAAAGCAAAAGACTATATTGATAAAATTGAAGAAACGATAAAATATTTAGAAGAAAAAAATTATGATAAGTTAATGAAAGAAAAAGTTGAAATACAGCGGGAGTTAAAGCATAAAAAGGAAACATTAAAAAAACTTGAATTGGCAAAAAAAAGAAAGAAGTATGAAAAAAGCAAAAAACTTTTATCAAAACTTGAGAAAATAAGAAAAGAGTATAGTGATTATAAAGAAATAGAAAAGAGCAAATATCAAAATTTAAAAAATATTGAAAGAGATCTGGATAATAAAGAAATAGAGCTAAAAGATAAAAAATCAAAAATAAAGAAAATTGTAGATGAAATCAAAAAAAAGAAAAAAGAGTTAAGTAAAAAGCTGGAAAAGCTAGAAACCTGTGAAGAAGATAAAAACTATTATAAGGAACTGCAGGAAAGATATTCTAATATTGAAACTAAAACGTTAGAATTGAATAAAATTAGAAACCAAAAAAATTTAATCGAAGATAAATATGAAAAAAAAGCTGAAATTTTTAAGAAGAATAAAAAATATAAAAACAAACTTGAGAATAATAACCAGCTGTTATTTAAGTTGGAAAGTATCTATCCACAGAAAAACTCAATTTATAAAAAAGTTAATCTCGGTTACAAATTTTCAATATCATCTTTAATTTCTATAGCGGTATTTTTGGTTTTAACCGGTTTTTCCCAAAGTTTTTATTTCAAAGCAGGGATTGGTGTTTCCTCTCTTGTTTTTATAATTTCTTTTTTTTATACTTTATCATTTATGTATAAAAAAACAAAATTTAGAAAGGTTTTTGAAGAAGTAAGACTAATATTGAAGAAATTTATAGATAGTGATGTAACAGAAGAAAATATTTTATCTATAATTAACAATATTTATGATAAGTATGAAAACTCAAAAAAAGAA